>NZ_JBSGIW010000037.1:0-65965 GCF_053605265.1 Streptomyces sp. NPDC003943
TTGTAGAAGGAGTTTGTGTTTTTTTAGGTTCCGTTTGTGGGGGTGTGTTTTCAAAAGACCCCCTCCTAACAGTAGTTTTTCGGGCAGTTTGTGGTGGTCGGGTTCGAACCCGACCACCACTTCGCGTTTTCGGGCCCCGGTCCGGTCAACCAGCCCGGCGGCCCCCGCGTCCTTCCCACCGCCACCCGACCGAGCACCACAGGACCCAGCGAGGAAAAGGACCAGCCATGAGCGAGCAGGCCCGCGCCCTCTTCGACGCCCTCGACCTGGAGCGGGACGGCACCCTGACCCGCATCGAGGTCATCCGTGCCCTCCGCGACAAGGGCCCGACCCTCGTCGCCCAGGGCATGATCCCCGCGTGGGGAGTGGGCGACGCCGACGACTCCTCGGCGCTCTTCGACGAGGCCGACGCGAACGGGGACAAGGTGCTGACGTACGAGGAGTTCGCCGCGGTCGTCGACCGCCGCTTCGGCTGGTGACCGTACCGGGCACCGGTCCGGCCCGTCGGCCTCACGAGCGCGACCGGGAGCGCGCCGGACGGCTCACTGCCGGATGTGCCGGAGGGTGAACTCGGGCAGCGCGTACGGGCCGGCCTGCGGCGCGTCCGGGTCGGCCGGTAGGTCCGCGTCCGGGACGGCGGCCGCGTGGTGCTCGGCGTCGTCCAGGGGGACGTAGTCGAGGACCGCCGGGTCGGGCAGCTCCCAGAAGCGGCGCGTGTTGGCGGACACGGCGTACGCCGTGGCGAACCGGGTGGTCGGCGGGGCGGCCAGCGCGGCCCGTACGAAACCGACGGCGTCGCGCGGGCTCAGCCAGGTTGCCAGGTGGCGGGCCTCGCCCGGCGCCGGCTCGAAGCTGCCGATGCGCAGACAGATCACCGAGAGGCCGAACTTGTCGGCGTACAGCTGCCCGAGGGCCTCCAGGGCCGCCTTGCTCACCCCGTAGAGCCCGTCCGGTCGCACCGGGTCCTGCGGCCCGGTCGTGCGTCCGGCCGGATAGAAGCCGGTGACCCGGTTGCTGCTCGCGAGCACCACCCGGCCGATGCCGTGCCGGCGGGCGGCCTCCAGGACGTGGTGGGTGCCGAGGACGTTCGCCTCCAGGAGGTCCGGCAGCGGCGCCTCGTCCGGCACGCCGCCCAGATGCACGACGGCGTCGACCCCGGCGAGCGCCGCCGCCACCGCGGCGCCGTCCCGCAGATCGACCGTCCGCGCCTCCTCGTTCGCGGCCTCCGCCCGTAGCGCCACCCGGTCGAGCAGCACCAGGCGTTCCGCCTCCGCCCGCAGCGCCTCCCGCACCACGGTCCCGATCCGCCCCGCCGCCCCCGTGACCGCGATCGTCCCGAGTCCCACTGCGTCACCCCCAGTTCGTCGACAACCCCGGCATCCTCGTCGCTGACGAACCGGTCATCAAGAAGTACCGGTCGAGGACCTGCGGCAGATAGTCCGCGCCGGGACCGAGCCGCTCGGCCGCGGCCGGCGACGGGACGAACGCGAGTGCGTCCAGCTCCACTTCACCACCACCTCCCGGCGCTTCATCGTGCGCACGGACGAGGGCCGCGTGGCTGCGCCGGACGAGTGCGACCGGCAGCCGTGGCGCGAGGAAATGGAAACCGAGGCTGCCGAAGCGCCGCCCTCGGGTCAGGCCCCACAGCTCCAGCCTCTCGTCCGGCACCTCCACACCGGTCTCCTCCACCAGCTCCCGCGCCGCGTGGCCGCGCAGCGCGTTCATGTCCAACGCCGCCCCGGGCACCGGCGGTTCGACCGCCCCGCCCGGCAATGTCCACCGCCCCGGCGCCGCCGTCGCAGCGGACCCGCGCCCGACCACGAGCCCGTCCTCCGACGGCAGCAGGACCGTCACGAACACCGAACCGGGCACCCGCTCGGCCGCCCGCACCGACCGCAGCCCCCGCATCCGGTACGACACCGCCGCCCACCGCACCACCACCGGCCCCGCCCCGCGCCGTTCCACGCCGAGACTCGCGACCACCCGCCCGTCGAACGCGGCGGGATTGCGCGCCTTCGTCTCCGCCCAGAGCCGGTCCACCTCGCGCCGCTCCCGAGGGGTGATGACGGGCGGGGCGTGCTCGACGAAGGTGATGCCGTCCGGGTCGAGGAACTCGACGGCGGGGCCGGTCACGGCGTCCTCGGCGCGGAGAGTTCGGTGACCGGCTGCGGGGCGGCCCGGGGGATGCCGAGGCGTTCGCGGGCGTCGTGGACGGCGGCGACCAGCCGGGCGGCCGCCGAGGGGTCGTGGTCGAACAGGGACAGGGCCTGTTCGGGGGTGGCGAGGATCTGCGTGGTGCCCTTCCCGGCGGGCTCGGAGCCGGTGAAGCGCACCGCGTGCGGCGCCTGTGCGTACGGGCCTTCCGGCTCCGGTGGTCGGCCGACGGGAGCGGGGGCCGGCGGGTCCGCCTCCTCGGGCAGGGCGGCGGAGCCCGTGGCCGGGTCGAGTCGGACGAGGACCCGGCCGTCCGGCGCGAAGGCCCAGACAGGGGAACGGCCCGTCGTCCGGCCGTCCGGCACCGGGCCCGCGGGGCGCGGAGCGGACAGTACGGCGAGGCGGTCGAGCACGGTGGGGGAGAGGGGGCGGCCGTCCTCCAGGACGGCGGGGCCGCCCGCGTTGATCCGGGCCCGGAGCGCGGACAGCGCACGGCGCGCGTCACCGGGGGCCATCAGCTCCGGGAGCCGGGCCGGCTCCACGAACTCGAGGCTCTCGATCTCGCTCTCCGGCAGCCGTACGGTGCCGATCCGGGCCTCGTCCCAGGTGCCGCCGTCGTACACGTACAGGATCTCGCCCGGGAACCGCAGCGCGGCCGGCGCACCCAACGCCTCCCGCGACACCCAGTCCACGGCCAGGGCCCGGTCGACGACCGCCGTGACGCCGAGCTCCTCCTTCATCTCACGGGCCGCGGCATGCGAGGGCGCCTCGCCCGGATCCACGGCACCGCCGGGCAGCAGACACGTCGTCCGGTAGTCGACGTGCTGCACCAGCACCCGCCCGCGCACGTCGGTGACGAGCACCGAAGTGCCCGTCCACAGTGCCGCGGCGGCGCGCGCGGCGCCGTATTCCTCGTCCGATGTCGCGCTGGTGGTGGTCACGGGACTCTCCGATCGCCGAGGCCGGTTTGGCTGGGGGAGGGGGCTGGGTACGCGGTGCTCCTCGTGCGGCCGGTCGTCAGCCGTCCCAGTCCCAGGTGTCGAAGTAGGCCGTCGTGCCGGTGCGACGAGCCGTCATGACGGCCGAGAGGCGGGCGAAGTCGCGCGCCGGCATCAGCGCGCGCCAGTCCTCCAGAGGCAGCACCCGCAGCTCGTCGTGTTCGCGCGGGGCGAGGGTGACGGCGGCGATCTGCCCGTCGGTGAGGCGGCCGCCGTCGAAGACGAAGCCGGCCGTCGCGAGCGGCCACGCCCCGCTGGGGAGTCCGAACACCGCGGCGAGGAGACGCGGTGGCCCGGGCACCACGAGGCCGGTCTCCTCCCGGGTCTCGCGGACGGCCGTCTCCCAGGGGCGTTCGCCCGGTTCGGCCGTGCCGCCCGGCCACTGCCAGGGATGCTCGCTGCTGTAGACGGCATGGAGGTGCAGGGGGCGGTCGCGCTCGTCCGTGAAGAAGACGGCGCCGAACAGCGCGGCCTTCGGCAGCGTCGCCGCGTATTCCCCGGGCGGCAGCCAGACATCGCTCACGCCTCGACTCCTTACCGTTCGCTCGTCCCGCTCGTCCCGCTCGTCGCCATCGTGGCCCACGGGCACCCCGCGCGGGCCCGCTTCGGCGTGCCTCACCACCCGATCGAGCGGCTCCCGGCCGGCCCGTCCGCGCGCACGGTGTCCGCTATGGGGTGACATCACACCGCTATGTGGCGACTTGTGGGGGCCACATGTTCCTGTGGTGGTGCAGCTACCTGGGGGGTGAGGCGCTCTTGATCAGTCACTTCGTGTCTGAATAAAGTCACGTCGAGCCGAAAAACGAAAGCGCGAACTACGGGGGTTTGTGTGGCTGTCGTCGGACCGGAAGAAGTCGGGAGTATTTCCTCCCTCCGCCGCAGGCTGGCCGAGGAAGAACCCTACGGTTCCGCCGGGCGCATTCGCAATCGCGCCCACGCCACCTATCAGTTCCTGGCGCAGATCGGCGCGGAGCGGATTCCCGGCCGGGTCGGCGAGTTCCTCGGGCCGCTGTCCGTGGAGGGCGACCCGGCCGGCCGGGTGCTGCACGACACGGTGCTGCGTCGCCGCATCGACCAGGCACGACTGACGATGGCGCGGAGCCGGACCGTCGACTGGGACGAACTCGGGCGCCGTGTCGAGCCGTTCGTCGACACCTTCGCGTACGACGCCGCGGGGACCTTCCCGCGCCCCGGATTCGCCCCGCTCGCGGACACCGGACTCGAGATCCTGGTGGACCCGGATTTCCGTGACCCGTGGCTGAACGAGTTCCATGAGATATTCCTCGCCGGGCTCACTCCGGACGGCACCTCCGAGCACTACGACATCGTGGGAATGACTTCGGCCGAGGCGGAGACCGCCGCCGCCGGCTGGGGAATTCTCCAGGAATACGTGCCGGAACTGGTGGAAAGCATTCGACCGCATTTCTCGCTGCTCGCCGCGGTCGACGGGGAAAGGCCGTTCTTCAGCGCGTCGACCAAGGACGTGCCCTCGGCCGTGTTCGTGTCGCGCAGCTGCCTCACGGACCCGCTGCGGGCGGCCGAGGCGCTGCTGCACGAAGGCGTGCACAGCAAGCTCTACGACATGTACGTCGGCTTCTCGATCCTCGGCGCCGGCTACGACAAGGACACCATCGCCCACGTCAAGCCGGCCTGGCACGAGGGCCGGGAGAGCTGGCCCTTCGACCGGGCACTGGCGGCCTACCACGTCTACGTGCACCTGGCGGTCTTCTACTCCACGCTGGCCGCGCTGCCCGACGACAGCGGCCTGTGGCGGGACTACACCCGCGGACAGGTAGAGGAGTCGGCCCGGTCCTGCGGGGAGCGGGCGAGGCTGCTCGGGGCCGATCTGCTGCCGCTCGGCGAGGCCCACGCCGGCGGTTCCGGCGTCGCCTTCCTGCGGTGGCTGGACTCCGTACTGACCGACCACCTCGAGGCGCGGAGCGCGGCATGAACCAGGTCTACCAGCACAACCGGGTGATCACCCGGCCCGTCCCCGGCGAGCACAGCCTGCTCGTCTACACCGAGGACCAGCCCAACGTCTTCCTCCTCAACACCAAGACATGGCTGATTTTCGCCCTGTGTGACGGAGCGACGCACCAGGAGGTCGCTGACCAGTTCGTCAGCGCCGTCGCCGCCACACAGACCAAAGACCAGGCCCTCGGCGATCTCGAAGAGGGTCTGAACCAGCTCGAGCAGAAGGGGCTCGTGCGCAGGATCAGCACCACCACCGGCACCACCAGCACCACCTGAGGCCGGGTCACGCACCCGGTACACCCCAGGAAAGGAGGTGATAGTCATGAGCCGTACCCTCATCGAGGAGCTCAAGGCCGCCCTCGCCGGCGCCACGGACGCCGACCTGCTGGTCGACGCGATCGAGCCCGACGGTACCCCGCAGGTCGCGCAGTACGCCGCGATGCCTGCCCCGCAGACCCCCGAGGTCTGATGACACACGCGCACCTCGTGTGCGCGGCTTCCTCGCACATCCCCTTCTGCTCGGGCACCAGGGGGTCTCCGGACCCCCTCGGCCCGCACGCGTCCACCGCTCACCCAGCGCCCCCGATGAATGAAAGCGTGCACCGGTCATGCAGTTGAAGACGAAACGCGCCCTGCTGGTCAACCCGCCGCTGTGGAACGCGTACGCCCCCCACCTCGCCGTCCCCCTGCTCACCGCCTGCATGCGGGAACGCGGGCACCGGGTCAGCGCCTACGACCTCGGCATCGAGTCCGTGAACTGGCTCCTCGGCGCCGACGGGCTGCGCGCCATGGCCCCGCGCATCCAGCGCGACTGGGCGGGCGACGAGGAGCAGCGCCGTACGCAGGAACGCGCCCGGCTGGTCCTGGAACCCACGATCGAGCTCATCGAAGAGGCCAAGCGGGTCCTCCGGGACGAGCACGCCCTGCACGACGAGGCCCGGCACGCCCAGGCCCGGCTCGTGGTCCGCAACGCCATGTGGTGCGTCTCCGCCGCCTTCCCGGGCCACGAGTTCGACCTGGTCGCCAACGACCTGTACTACTCGGCGCGTTCGTCGCAGCAGGTCCTCGACGCCGTCGTGGACCGCGAGCGCAACGTGTACCGCTGGGCGTTCGAGCACTGCATGCCGCCGGACCTGCTCGACGACCCGGACCTGGACCTCGTCGGCGTCAGCGTCTCCGCCGACACCCAGCTGATCGCCGCCCTCACCTTCGTCAAGATCCTGCGCGAACGCCGCCCCGGCATCCGGGTGGTGCTCGGCGGCAACTACACCACCCGCATGATCGACCGCTGGACGGAACGCCACCCGTTCTTCGACATGGTCGACTACTTCGTGCACAGCGAGGGCGAGGACGCCCTGCCCATGCTCTTCGAGGCCGACGGCCCCGAGGCGCTCGCCAAGGTCCCCGGCCTGGTCTGGATGGACGGCGACCGGCTGCGCAAGAACCCGCCCCGCAAGGTGCGCATCGAGCAGCTGCCGGCGCCCGACTACGACGACTACCCGCTCGACAAGTACTTCGCCCCCGGCCCCATCCTGCCGGTCTTCGCCTCCCGAAGCTGCGCCTGGGAGTGCGCCTTCTGCGCGATCCCGTTCGCCTCCGGCAAGTACCGCGGCCGCAGCGCCGGCACCACCGTCGACCAGATCGAGTGGCTCGCCAAGCGCCACAACACCCGGTACTTCATGTTCGTCGACGAGATCCTCACCCTGCGGTCCCTCGGCACCGTCGCCGACGAACTGATCAAGCGCGAGACCGACATCAACTGGTACGGCGAGACCCGCTTCGCCCGCGGCCTCGACGAGGACCTCGCCGAGCGGCTCTACGCGTCCGGCTGCCGCCGGATGAACTTCGGCCTGGAGTCGCACGTCCAGCGGGTCCTCGACCTGATGAAGAAGGACACCGAGGTCGGCGCGATCGACACGACCGTCGAGGCGATGCTCAAGGCAGGCGTGCCCGTGCACCTCTTCGTCATCCACGGCTTCCCCGGGGAGACCGAGGAGGAGGCCCGGCACACCGTGGAGTTCGCGGAGAACACCATCCGCCGCGCCACCGACGAGTTCGGCGTCAAGCACTGCACCTGGGGCGGCTCCCCGTTCGTCCTCGACGCCTTCTCGCCGGTCGCCACCGACCCGGAGAAGTTCGGCGTCCGGGTCATCCTGCCGCCGGCGTCCGACGACCTCGCCCTGACCTACGACTACGAGGTCGAGCGCGGCATGGACGCCCGGGAGAGCGTGCTCTTCGGCCGGGACGTGCAGCGCCCGCTGGAGGTCTCCGCGCAGCAGTGGTTCCGCCCCGGCCGGGCCGCGGCCCTCACCGGCGTCGAGGAGTACACCTTCGTACGGGCCAGCAACGGCGCCGAGGCCGCCCAGCTGCTGCCCAACGGCGGCCGCGACGAGAACCCCCTCGCCCCCGGTGAGCCGCTGGTCCTCGCCCCGCACACCGAGATCCGCAGGCTGCCCTGGACCGGCGAGGCCGGCGCGGCGGGCGAGCTGGTCCGCTGGGGCCTGTACGCCGCCATCGGCGACCGGTTCGTCGAACTGCACGCCCCCGGCACCGTCGACCTGGAACTGCTGCGCACCGCCACCCCGGCGGAGGCGCTCGCCGAACTCTTCGAGCGGAACGGCGTCGTCGGCGTCACCGTCACCGGCGCCGAACTCGTCGCCCTCCTCGTCCGCTTCGGCTTCCTGGCCGGCGAGGCCACGCACTCCGTCCACCCGGCGTCCTGGCCGGACGCCCTGGCATCGGCGGGCACGACGGTCTCCGAAAGCCCCGTCTTCGTCCGCGAACCCGGCGTGCACGAGGTGGAGGAGGACACCACCATCGTGCTCAGCTCCACCGTGACCGGCCACGCGCTGCGCCTCGGCCGCCTCGGCCGGCTGCTCTGGCTGGCCTGCGAGGACGGCCTCGGCCTGGCCGGCGGCCACGACCCGCACGGCGTGTGGGACCTGGGCCTGACCGCCGAGACCGAACGGATCCTCGCCAAGCTGGAGATGTACGGTTTCGTTCACCGGCGCGCCCACGCTGCCGACCTGGAGCCCGCACGTTGACATCCACGCACGACACGCACGACACGCACGACGCGGACGCCGCCCCGGCGCCGGACCGGCCGCTCAGCGCCGAGTTCCGCAAGCTCTGGGGCGCGTTCGCCGTCTCCGGCATCGGCGACGGCATCCGCATCACCGCACTGCCCCTGATGGCCGCGGCCCTCACCGGCGACCCGCGACAGGTGGCGCTCGTCGCCACGTTCGAGCGCCTGCCCTGGCTGCTCCTCGCCCTCGTCGGCGGGGCGGTCGCCGACCGCGTGGACCGGCGCCGGCTGATGATCGGCGTCGACACGCTGCGCTTCGTGCTCGTCGGCGGCTTCCTGGCCCTCGCGTTCACCGACGCCCTGACGGCCGTCACCCTGTACGCCGTCGCCTTCCTGCTCGGCGTCACCGACACGTTCTACGACACGGCGTCCCAGGCGATGATCCCGTCGACCGTCGCCAAGGACTCGCTGGAACGCGCCAACAGCAGGCTCTTCGCCACCAGCGTCGTCAACCTGAGCTTCGCCGGACCGGTGCTCGGCGCCTGGCTGTTCTCCTGGGACCGCCACTCGCCCTTCCTGGTCGACGCCCTCAGCTTCCTGCTCAGCGCGGCCCTGCTGCTGCGCGTCAAGCCCGGCCCGGGCGGCTTCCGCGCCGAGCCGCGGCCCGACACCGAACCGACCGGCTGGCTCGGCCAGATCCGTGCCGGTCTCGCCTTCCTCCTGCACCACCCGGTGCTGCGCATCCTCACCCTGATGGTGACGCTGCTCAGCCTGGCCGGTTCGATGGCCATCTCCGTCCTCGTCCTCTACGCGACCAGGACCCTCGGCCTGTCCGACACCGGCTACGGCTGGCTGATCGCCGGCTCGGCCGTCGGCAGTCTGGTCGGCAGCGGCGTCGCGAGCCGGCTCAGCGCCCGCTTCGGCTGGGGCGCCGCCCTGACCGTGTCGGTCTTCGGCGCCGGCGCCTCCTTCGTCCTCGCCGGAACGCTGCGCGACCCGTTCGCCGTCGCCGCCCTCCTCGCCCTCAACGGCGCGACCGTCGTGATGTGGAACGTGCTCACCGCGGCGAAGCGCCAGGAGCTGGTGCCCGACGAACTGCGCGGCAAGGCCGCCGGCGCCTACCGCCTCGCCGCCTGGGGCATCATGCCCGTCGGCTCGGCCGCCGGCGGCTTCCTCGCCGCGCACACCGACCTCTCGGTCCCCATGGTGACCGGCGGCGCGATCCTGCTCCTGGCCGGCGTGCTCTCGCTCCGGCTCGGTGCGGCGGACCGCGCCGCCCGAGAAAACCTCTAAGGGCGCTCGGCGGGGGCGTCCCAGCCCAGTTCGGTGTACGCGCTGCCGGCCCGGATGCCGTCGATCGCGGCGCGCGTGTACGCGACCGTCGGCTCCGGCAGGGCGTCCAGCGGCCACCAGTCCCAGGCGGCGCACTTCTCCGGCTCCCGCACCTCAGGGGTGCCGGACCAGCGGGACGCGGCGAAGAACAGCTGGATGCGGGGCTCGGCGTCGGGACGGTCGAGCACGTGCACGGTGTGCACGAGGGTGAGATCGGCCGGGTCGACGACGAGCCCGGCCTCCTCCCACGCCTCCCGGACCAGGCACGCCCGTACGCTCTCCCGCTCCACGTGCCCGGCCAGGGCGTGCCACATGCCGGCGGCGAAGGGGGAGTCCCGGTGCCGCAGGCCGAGGAGCGTCCTGCCGTCGCGCTCCAGGAACAGATGGGCGCCCACGACGTTCCGTACCGCCCCCGCTGGTGTCCGCGGTTCGGGCACGGCGGGCGCGGGGTGCTCGGCGGCGTGGGCCCGGATCGCCTCGTACGCCCAGGGACACATCGTCATCTGCGCCATGGTGGGCAGGTCGGCCCAGAGGAACGTGATGCCCTCGGTGACGGGGAGGCGGTGCGCGTCGCCGTCCCAGTGGGCGACGTAGACGAGGATGCGGCCCTCGGTGACGTACGGGCCGTCGGCCCGGGCGGTGGTGAACGGCACGACGTCGGGCAGCACCAGTCCGGTCTCCTCGTGGATCTCGCGGACGATCGCCCGGTCCGGGCTCTCGCCGGGCTCGGGCGCGCCGCCGACCAGGGACCAGGTGCCCGGGTCGCAGATCGGCCGGTGCGCGTCGCGCAGGTGCAGGAGGTACTGGCCGCGGCGGTTGACGACGATGACGGCCGTGCTGACGGCATCGGCGGGGCGGGGGGTGAGGGACACAGGCATCACCTTTCCTCGGGGAGTCGGTCGACAGTCGGTGTCGGGTGTCGGGTGTCGCCGGCGCAGGGCGTCGCCGGCGGAGGGTGTCGCTAGCGGAGGGCGTCGCGCAGCACCTCCTCGGCCTCGTCCAGGCGGTCGCGCAGCACGACCGCCGCCCGGACGCGGTCGCGGGCGTACGACTCGAGGGACGGGGTGACCGGGCCCAGGCCCTCGACGACCGTGTTCAGCGGGTAGACCGTGCAGCCCAGGTACGCCGCCGTCAGCCGGACCACGCTGACCAACTCCGCGACCGGCACGGCCGGATGGAGGACGTGGTAGACGGCGACGAGCCGGCCGAGGCCGGCGGGCCAGTCGGGGCGGGCGAGCACGGTGCGCGGGTCGAGGGCGAGCCGGCCCAGCTCCCACATCGGGCCGCGCAGGCCCGGCGGGGCGAAGTCGATGACGGCGGCGACGCGTTCGCCGCGCAGCAGCACGTTCGGACCGGACAGATCGCCGTGCACCAACTGGGCGAGCATGCGGTCCGGTACCCGCTCCAGGAGCCGCTCCGTCGCGGGCAGCCCGGCCAGCCGCTCGCGGGCCGTCTCCAGCGCCCACCGCTCGAACCCGGTGCGGGGCGGCTCCGCCTCGTACCGCCGTACGAGCTCCGAGAGGCGGGCCCGGCTGCGTACCGGATCGACGGCCCGGTCCCGGGCGGCGGCGCGCGGTGGGCCGAAGGGATGGCGGGCGAGTCCGCGGTGGAGCCGCCCGATCGCCTCGCCGACGGCCTCCCAGGCCCGTCCGGTGAGCCCCGCGTCGGCGGTCACCGCGCCGGCGACGTACTCCGTCACGGAGACCGTCGCCCCGCCCCAGGAGGCGACGAGGCGGTCGCCGTCGAGCGTGGTACGGGCGCGGGCCACCGGCACCCGGCACAGCCGGGCGTACTCGCTCAGCCGGGCGGCGCTCTCCGCCCGCTCGGGATCCGTGCCGGCGGGATAGGTCTTGACGAACCAGCGCCGGGAGTCGGGCGTGGTCGCGAGGTAGTTACGGGTCGCGGTGCCGGACGGACCCTCCTCGACCGACTCGGGCACCAGGCCGAACTCGGCGGCGAGCAGCAGCGCCACCCGCTCGATGGCGGACGAGGAGGGGGACGAGGACGAGGACGAGGACGGCGGAGGGGAAGGCACAGAGGAAGGGGCCACGAAGGTCATGACAGCACCTGCCCCTCGCCCAGGACCAGACCGTCCCCGGACTGCGGCGGCACCGCCGGGTGCGGCCGGGTGAACTGACGGGCCTGCAGATCGTACGCCTCGCGGAAGGCGCCGGTGCCGGTGGCCGGGTCCATCAGCTCGGCGAAGGTGCCGTGCTCGACGACCCGGCCCTCGTCCAGCACGTAGATGAGGTCGGCCTCGCGGACACTGTGCAGACGGTGGGTGATGAGGATGGTGGTCTGCCCCGAACTCGCCAGGCGGTGGATCTGGTCGAAGACCCGCTGCTCGGCCACCGGGTCAAGGGCGCTGGTCGGCTCGTCCACGATGAGGATCTGCCCGTCGCGGAACCGGGCCCGCGCCAGGCCGATCTTCTGCCACTGACCGCCGGAGATCTCCTGCCCGCCCCGGTAGCCGCGGGCCAGCAGGGTGTCCAGGCCGCGCGGCAGACCCCGGACCACCTCGTCGGCCCCCGCGTACTCCGCCGCCCGCGCGATCGCCGCGTCGTCCATCGGCGCGCCCGGCCGGCCGATGCCGATGTTGACGCGGGCGGTGAACGGCCAGCGGTGGAAGTTCTGCGCCACCATCGCGATCCGGCCGAAGAGCTCCGCCCGGTCGGCCTCGGCGGCGTCGACGCCGTCCCACCTGACCTGCCCCTCGTCCGCCAGGTACAGCCCGCACAGCAGCTTGATCAGAGTGGTCTTGCCCGAGCCGTTCCGCCCGACCAGGGCCACGGTCCGGCCGCGTGGGATGACCAGGTCGACCTCGCGCAGGGACGGCTTGTCCGCGCCGGGATAGGTGAAGGTGACCTTCTCGAATCGGATCTCGTCCACCCGGTCGGACAGCGCCCGCCCGGCGGTGGGGATGGCGCGGCGCACCGCCTCCTCGCACAGGGTCTCCAGATCGGCGACGAACAGGCTCTCCTGCTGGACGTCGGTCAGCCGCAGCACGAGGTCCGTGATGCCGGCCGAGCCGGTGCGGATCGCGAGGACGGCCGTGCCGGCCACCGCCAGGGCCATCTCCCCGTACCACAGCAGCAGTCCGAGCACCCCGTACGTGGCGACGGTCGCCAGGCCGCGGGCCGCGTCGGCGGTGAGTCCGGTGCGGGCGCCGATCCAGGCGAGGCGGGTCTGCTCGCGCTCGCTGGTCTCCGCCATGCCCCGGAAGTGTTCGAGCAGGAACGGGCCGACGTCGTGCACCCGGACCTCGGCCGCCGCCTGCTCGTCGATGAGCAGCCGGCTGAGCAGCTGCCCGGCGCGCGCGTGCTGCACGAAACGGTGCCAGCTCACGTACCGGTGCCGGGCCATCGTCAGCGAACTCCACGCGCTCGGCAGCGCCATGGCGATCAGCAGCGGCAGCAGGACCGGGTGCAGCGCGGTCAGCACGCCGGCGGCCGCGACCAGCGAGATGAGGGAGGTGACCACGGCGGTGCAGTAGCCGACCATCCGGCGGGCCGATTCCGCGCCCCACTGGGCCGAGTCCATCAGGCGGTGGAAGGCGTCGTCCTCGATCGCCTCCAGCTCCACCTGTGCCACCCGGCCCAGATAGCGCTCGGTCGCGACCCGCTGCACCTTGGGCTCGAGGACGCCGGTGGCCGCCGCCGAGGCCGACCGGCAGGCCGCTCCGACGACCGCGAGCACGGCGACCAGGAGGAGCGAGGGCAGCGCGGCGCGCAGCCGGGCCTCGATGTCGCCCGCCGCGAGCAGTTCGATCAGCAGGGCGTTGACCGCCACCAGCGAGACCGCCTGGGCGACGCCGCGGCCGGCCTCGCTGCCGGCCACGACGTACAGCGCCCGCCGGTCGGCCTCGCGGGCGAGCCGCACGGCGAGCGCCACCTGGCGCGGCAGCGAGGCGGCCATGGCGCGCAGGCCGAGCTTCAGCCAGGCGCCGCCGTGTTTGCTCCAGCCGTAGTCGTAGGCGAGTTCGCCGCCGAAGAGGAGTTGTTCCGATGCCGAGGTGCTGCTCGGCGGGGTGGTGGTGCTGGTGCGCATCGGCGCCTCCGGCCGGTCGTGGTCCGCTGGTGTGAGGCCCAACGAGACGGCCACGGATTTCGAACACATGTATTTCGGACGGCCCGGGAACCCCGAGCCGGAGTGAATGCGCGTTCGTGCCGGGTACACCGACCCTTGCGGCGCACCGGCCGCGCCCAGGCCCGGAGATGGCCGAAACGCCGACACTGTCACCCGCAGGTGTCATCGGTAGTCGCGCAGCCTGATGTTCTCCGCCGTCCTGCGGGCGATCTTCGCGGCCATGTTCCTGCCCGGCAGGTACGGCATGAGCTTGTAGTAGCGGTTGAGGAACGAGGCCATCAGACGGCTGTCCGGGACCATCAGCCGGGCGACGCCGTCGCCCATCTTCTGGCAGCCCTCCGCGTACGCCCGCATCTCCGCCTCGTAGCGGGCGAAGGCCACGGTGTGGTCGCCGCCGGCCGCGGCCAGTTCCCCGGCGAGGACGTACGCGCCGACCAGGGCCAGGCCCGAACCCATGCCGGAGAGGGAGGACGGGCAGCAGGCGGCGTCGCCGACGACGGCGACGCGGCCGCGGGTCCAGGAGTCCATGCGGACCTGTGCCACGGAGTCGAAGTAGAAGTCGGGTGCGTGCCGCATGTCGTCGAGGAGCCGGTCGCTCTGCCAGCCGGTGCCGGCGAACTGCTCGACGAGGACGGCCTGTTGCCGGCGCACATCCTTGCGGTCAAGGCCGAGGGCCGGCGAGCCGAAGTAGAAGACGGCCTTCGCCTCGGAGTTGTGGCGGGAGCTGTACATCGCGACCAGCCGGCCCGCCGTGCGGTAGGCGTGGCCCGTGTGGTCGAGACCCAGGTGGTTGGCGGTGGTGAAGATCGCGCAGTAGACGCCGAGGTGCTTCACGAACCGCTCCTCCGGCCCGAACGCCAGCCGCCGGGTGTTGGAGTGCAGTCCGTCGGCGCCGATCACGAGGCCGAACCGGCGGGGTGCGCCGCGCTCGAAGGTGACCGTCACGCCGTCCGGGTCCTCGGTGAGCGAGGTGATGGAATCACCGAAGACGTACTCGGCGTCGTCCTTCGTCGCGTCGTACAGCACCCGGGCGAGGTCGCCCCGCAGGATCTCCAGGTCACCGGCGAACAGGTCGGCCGGCAGCGTGGCCTGCGGCTTGCCCGCCGCGTTGACGTACGACATGGAGCCGGTGCCCGTACGGACCGCTTCGAGGGCGTCGAGGACGCCCATCCGGCGCAGCACCGACAGGTGCGCCTCGCCGCGGAAGTCGACGGCGTAGCCGCCGTCGCGCAGCGCCGGGGCACGCTCCACGACGACGGGGCGGAAGCCGTGGCGGCGCAGCCAGTAGGCGAGGACGGGACCGGCGACGGAGGCGCCGGAGATCAGGACGTCGCGGTTCTTCGGGGTGGTGGTGTGGTTCGTCATGGCGGGGAGCCTGCCGAGGGGCGCTCACCGCGCGCTCACCGCGCGCTCACCGGCCTGGTGGGGCCCGGTGAGCCGTGGCGGTGAGATGCCGAGGGCTCCCCGCGCGCCCACCCGCCCCGGTGAGGCGCGGTATGCCGTGGTGGTCGGTCCCCGGGCCCCACCGCGCGCCCACCACCCTGCTCAGCCCGGTGAACACCGGTGAGCGTTCACGGCCGGTCCGCGGGGACGCCGAGCAGCCGCAGGACGTCCGGGGCCGCGGGACCGAGCCCTGCCGCGGCCCGCGCCGCCTCCGCGTACCGGGACTCGGCCGTGGCGCGGTCGCCGCGCGCCTCGGCGACCCGGCCCAGGCCGGCCAGCGTGCGCACCAGATTGCCGAGCGCCTTGACCCAGTGCCGGTCGATCCGCTCCAGCGCCTCCGCGTAGAGGCGCTCCGCCCCCGCCACGTCCCCCTCCGCGAGCGCCAGATCGGCCTGGCCGCGCAGGGCGGCGGCCAGGCGGTCGGCGCTGCCGGCGGCGCCGGCCAGTTCGGCGGCGCGTACGTAGTCGGCGTGGGCCGCCGTACGGTCGTCGGCCGCGAGCTGGTCGCCCCGGTTGACCAGCAGGTCGGCGGAGTCCTCCAGGGCGCCGAGCTGTTCGGTGAGCGCGAGGGCCTCGTCGGTCAGGGCGATCGCCCGCGCCCGGTCGCCGCGCCCGCCCGCCAGCTCGGCGAGCGTGTCCAGCGCGAGCGAGGTGCCCCAGCGGTCACCGAGTGCGCGGAAACCCTCGGCGGCCCCGCCCAGGGAGCGCTCGGCCGCCTCCGTGTCCCCGTCGCCGAGGAACCCGTATGCCGCCACGTAACGGGCGACCGCGCGCGCCCACGGATCGGGGCCGTCGTGCTGGGCCGAGACGAGCGCGAACGCGGCCCGCAGGTCGGCGGGCGCGGCCGCGTCGCCCGCGTTCCGCATCATCCACAGCAGGAGGGCGACGGGGTGACGGCCGGCGCGGTCGCCGGGCCAGGCCGCCGCCAACGCCCGTGCGGCGACGGCCCGGTGGCGCTCCCAGGCCGGTCGGGCGGCGGAGCCGGAGGCCGCCAGCAGCACGCACACCGCGTACTCCTCACCGAGGTCACCGGTGAGTCCGTCGGCGCCACTCACGCCACCCACGCCGTCGGCCCCGCGGCCCGCGTCGAGCACCTCCAGCAGCTCGGCGGCGAGCGGCGCGACCGCGCCCGCCCGGCCCCCGATCCACAGCGGCGTCGCGGCGGCCGCGAGCAGCCGGAGCGCCGTCGGCACCTCTCGCGCGGCGACCGACCGCCGTATCGCGGAGAGCAGGTTGTCGTGCTCGGCCGACAGGACCGACAGCCAGGCGAGTTGCCCGGCCCGCAGCAGATGCGGGGCAGCGGTCCGCAACAGGTCGAGGACGAAGTCGGCATGGGCCCGCCCCGCGGACTCCGCCTCCCCCTCTGCCGCCAGCTGCTCGGCGGCGTACGCGCGGATCGTCTCCAGCATCCGGTAACGCCCGTGCCCGGGCCCGTGCGGGGACCTCTGGAGGAAGGACTTGTCGTCGAGCGACTCCAGCGTCTCGGCATCGGTGCCGCACACCCGCGCCGCCGCCTCGGCGGTCGCGCCGCCCGCGAAGACCGCGAAACGCCGGGCCGCCCGCCGCTCCTCCTCGGTCAGCAGCTCCCAGCCCCAGGCGACGACGGAACGCAGCGTGCGGTGCCGTTCCTCGACGGTACGGCTGCCCCGCGCGGTGATCGCGAGGCGGCCGTCGAGCCGGGCGTCGAGCCGGGCCGCGAGGTCCTCGGGCTCCAGGGCGCGCAGCCGGGCCGCGGTCAGCTCGATGGCGAGCGGGAGGCCGTCGACCGCCGCGCAGATCCGCCGAACGAGGCCGGGGCCGGGAGCGGGACCGCGGCGCACGGCGGCGGCCCGGTCGGTGAAGAGCCGCACCGCCGCCTCCTCCTCCAACGGGCCGACCGGCCAAAGGTGTTCGCCGATCACCCCGAGCGGCTCGCGGCTGGTGGCGAGCACACGCAGCCGCGGACAGGCGGCGAGGAGGCGCGCGGCGAGCGCGGCGGTCGCGTCGACGACGTGCTCGCAGTTGTCCAGGACGAGCACCAGGATCCGGTCGGCGAGGGCGGTCACGAGCCGGTCGAACGGGGTGCGCGCGTCCTCCGGCCGGAGCCCGAGCCCGGTCCCGCGGAGCCCGAGCGCCGCAAGGAGCGCCTGCGGAAGATCGGCTGCGTCGCGCACCGGGGCCAGTGCGATGAAGCAGGTCTCGTCGGCGAGGCCGCCCGCGACCTCCGCCGCGAGGCGGGTCTTGCCGACGCCGCCGGGGCCGGTGAGCGTGACCAGCCGGGCGACCCGCAACAGGTCCGTCACCTCGGTCACTTCGCCGTCCCGTCCCACGAACGAGGTCAGCGCGGCCGGTGGTGCGACGGGCGACGGAGCCGGTGCGTACTCCAACAACTCGCGGTGCAGTGCGCTGAGTTCGGCCGAGGGGTCGGCGCCCAGCTCCTCGGTCAGGTGCCGCCTGGTCTCCTCGTACACGAGCAGCGCCTCGGCCTGCCCGCCCCCGGCGGACAGGGCCCGGATCAGCAGCCCGGCGAGGCGTTCCCGCAGTGGATGCCGTCCCACCAGCTCGCGCAACTCCGGTACGGCCGCCCGGTGTTCGCCGAGCCTCAGCGCCGCCTCGTACCGGTCCTCCAGCGCCGCGAGCCGCAGCTCCTCCAGGCGTACGGCAGCCGCCCGTACGCTCTCGCTCCCGGCGACCTCGTCGAGCGCGGACCCCCGCCACAGCGCGAGCCCCTCGTGCAGCAGCGCGACCGCCCGCACCGCGTCGCCGTCGTCCAGGGCGGCCCGGCCCTCCGCAGCGAGCCGTTCGAACCGGCAGGCGTCCACGCCGTCCTCGTCCGGCAGCACGATCCGGTACCCGGCACCGGCCCGTTCGATCGCGGCGGCCGCGCCCAGGGCCGTACGGAGCCGGGAGACCTGCGACTGCAGCGCGTGCGGCGACAGCGCGCCACCCGCGTCGATCTCCTCGGCGAGCCGGTCGGCGGACACCACCGCACCGGGCCGGACGAGCAGCAGCGCGAGCAGCGCCCGGCGGGCCGGCCCACCGAGCGGCGCCTCGGTCCCGTCGTCGTGCCACGCCCGCGTCTGGCCCAGGATTCCGAAGCGCATGCGGGTGATTATCCCTCCGGCCGATCACCACCGGGACGCCCGGAAGCCCCTGCCCGAGCACCCGTGCCCGAGCACCCGCTTCTGAGTACGCGTGCTCATGCGCCCGCGCCGGCCCGGCGCCCACCATGGGCCCGACGGGTCACCGGAGTACGGGGGAGCGGCATGGGACGTGCGACGGGCGAGGGCACGGGCGAGCGCACGGGCGAGCGCACGGTCGGGCAGACGATCGCGCTGGTCGTGGCGCTGCTCGTGGTCGACCTGGCGGTCATCGGCTGGCTGGTGTACGGGTACGGGATCACCGGCTGGGCCGACGGCTACGACCCGCCCGGGCAGGCCGAGGCCCCGCACGCCGCCGAGCAGGCCGCCTGGTTCCTGGCCGGCGCCGCGGCCGTCACCGGCGGCGCCCTGCTCCTCGCCCGCCGGCCGGGTGTGGCCCTCCTCCAACTCGCGCTCCTGGGCGGCGCGGCGGCCCTCTTCGCCTCCGTCGTCTCCCGCTAGCGCCTCCGCCCCCGGCGCGATGGTGAAGCTAGTACCACCATGAAGTCGGATACCGGCGTGGAGGTTTCGGGACGCCCCGACGACCATGCTCGATCACGTACCGGGGAGCGGGCCGAATCCGCTCGCTCCCCCCGTCGAGTGCGTGAGGGAGCGGGCCGCCATGGGCCGAGTCGTACGGATAGCGGAGCGGCGCATCGGGCAGGTCCTGATCGGGTTCGGGCTCGCGCTGATCCCCTGGGTGGTCTATCTGCACGTCGGCATGCCCGCCACCGCGCAGGAGGCGCGCTGGGCCTGGACCTGGACCGGGCTCGACGCCCTGGAGGCGCTGGCCCTGGTCGGCACCGGGTGGCTGCTGCTCCGCCGGGACGCCCGGGCCTCGCTCACGGCGACGGCCGGGGCCGCGCTGCTCGTCGTCGACGCCTGGTTCGACACGATGACCGCGAGCTCCGGCGAGGACCTGGTGTGGGCGATCGTCCTGGCCGTGGTGGCGGAGCTGCCGCTGGCGGCGGTGTGCGCGCGGCTCGCCTGGCGCGGGTTTCCCACGGTGAGGACCGCGGGAGCGGGCGGCCGCACGGCGGAGCGGGCGCACGTGCGGCGCTGCGTGTCCGTCCGGATATCGTGACGGCATGGCCCTGACATCCGGAATACGGGCCCGGCTGGCCCGGGTCGGTGGGCGCACCACCTTCCTGACGGTCGGTGCGCTCCTCCACTTCACCGCGTTCTGGATCGCGTGGTGCGTGCTGCCGGCCGGCCCGCTGACCTCCCTGCAGCGGCACCGGTTCCGCACCATGCTCGGGGTGACGATCCCGCCCGCGACGAGCCCCGAGGACGCACCGCGCGGCGGGCTTCGCGCGCGCCTCGCCTCGCCGGTGACACAGCGTCAGCTCAGCTACCACCTGGTCGCCGGACCGCTGGTGGCGATCGGAACGCTCACACTCCTCACGCTGTGGGCGGTCGGCTTCGCCGCTCTCCTCGCGCCGGCCTGGATCTTCGCCCTGCCCTCCGAGTCGACGATCGGCCGTGTCGCCGCCATGGGCGTCGACGGATACATCTCCGGCGTCGGCCTCCTGGCGCTTCTGGCCGTGATGTGGCTGACCGGGGTGCTCGTGCGCCTCGACACCCTCGCGGCCACCGAGCTCCTGGGCCCGGGCCGCGCCGAGCAGCTGCGGCGCCGGGTCGAGGACCTCTCCGAGAGCCGGGCCGGCGTCCTCGACGCCGCCGACCTCGAACGGCGGCGCATCGAACGGGATCTTCACGACGGGGCACAGCAGCGCCTGGTGTCCCTCGCCGTCAACCTCGGCATCGCCAAGGCCACCGTGACCGATCTGCCCAACGCCCTCCAGGTCATCGCCGAGGCCCACCGCGAGGCCAAGGAGGCCATCACCGAACTCCAGGACCTGGTCCGCGGCCTGCACCCGGCCGTCCTGGAGGACCGCGGCCTGGACGCCGCCCTCACCGGGCTCGCCGCCCGTGTCCCCGTACCGGTGCGGCTGTCCGTGGCGGTCGAGCCGCGCCCTTCGGCGGCCGTGGAGGCCGTCGCGTACTACGTCGTGTCCGAGTCGCTGACCAACGTGGTCAAGCACGCCCGCGCCTCCCAGGTGGAGGTGCGGGTCGAGAGAACGGGAGACCTGATGTCCTTGACGATCACCGACGACGGGGCCGGCGGCGCCGACCCGTCCGGTGGGACGGGGCTGGCCGGCCTCGCCAAGCGGGTCACCTCCGTGGACGGCACCTTCGCGATCGACAGTCCGGTCGGCGGACCCACCCGGGTGGAGGTGGAGCTGCCGTGCGCGCGGTGATCGCCGAGGACTCCGTGCTGCTGCGCGTCGGCCTCGTCAAGGTCCTGGAGATGGCCGGCTACGAGGTCGTCGCCGAGGCCGGCGACGAACCGGGGCTGCTCGCCGCCGTCGAGGAGCACCGCCCCGACCTCGCCGTCACCGACGTGCGGATGCCGCCCGGGCACAGCTCGGAAGGGGTGCGCGCCGCCCTGACGATCCGGGAACGCTGGCCCGGCACAGCGGTGTTGCTGCTCTCCCAGTACGTCGAGGAGCAGTACGCCGCCGACCTGCTCGCCGAGGACACCGCCGGCCTCGGCTATCTGCTCAAGCAACGCGTCGCCGACGTCGAGGAGTTCATCGAGGCCCTGCACCGCGTGACCGCGGGCGGCACGGCCCTCGACCCGCAGGTCGTCTCCCAGCTGCTGCTGCGGCGCCGCAGGGACCCCCTGGAGCGGCTCACGGGACGCGAGCGCGAGGTCCTGGAACTGATGGCGTCCGGCCGCTCCAACCTGGGCATCGCCCAGCAGATGGTGGTGAGCGAGAGCACCGTCGCCAAGCACATCAACAACATCCTGTCCAAGCTCAACCTGCCCAACGTCGACGCGGACCACCGCCGGGTGCTCGCCGTGCTGCGCTTCCTCGGCGTCTGACCGCGTCCGAGGCGTGCGACCGCGTCCGGCCCGGGGCCGGTCCCGTACGACCGTGTACGACCGGGGGCTGTGGATACCCGTGTGCGATTGTCGGTCGCCCGTGATAGTCACTACTCCACCGGGAGGGGTGATCACTGACCCCGCCCGATCGAACGAGCAAGGGGTGGGGACATGGCGTTGCTCCGTGACTGGGGGCGCACGCTGATGAAACGGGCCGGCCGGCCCGTCGCGCAGGTGCAGAAGGACTCGGGCGATCCCGACGTGTGGCGGGTCCGGGTGGCCGCCGAGGCGGCCGACTGGGAGACCGTGCGGGCGGTGCTCGAAGCGCGGCCCGACGGCGCGGACCGGACGGACATGCTGTGGGCCGTCGGCGAGACCTCCGGGGTGGAGCGGTGGATCGCCGAGGTGCTCGAAGCGGAGCCGGACGCCACGCTGCCGCGGCTCGTCGCCGGGTTCCGGTACGTCAGCTGGGGCTGGGAGGCCCGCACCGGCGCGCGGGCGCAGCACGTCTCGCGCGAGCAGTTCGAGGTGTTCCACGAGCGGCTGCGCCAGGCCGAGGCGTGGCTGTACGAGGTCGCCGAACGCGAGCCCGGCTGGGTCTCGCCCTGGTACGCCCTCCAGGTCAGCGGCCGCGGTCTGCAGGTCGGCCAGGACGTCGCGCGCCGCCGCTTCGAGGCCACCGTGCGCCGCGCCCCGCACCACCTGCGCGCCCACCAGCAGCAGCTCCAGCAGATCTGCGAGAAGTGGGGCGGATCGCACGAGCAGATGCACGCCTTCGCCCACGAGTCCGCCTTCGGCGCGCCCGGCGGGACGCCGCTCGGCCAGCTCGTCGCGATCGGCCACATCGAGCACTGGCTCGACCTCGACGAGGGCGCGGACACCGCGTACATACGCCGGCCCGAGGTCCTCGCGTCGCTGAACCGGGCCGCCGACCACTCGTACCGGCACCCGGACTTCGTCCGCCGGGGCCCGTGGCTCCAGGTCCTCAACACCTTCGCCATGGCCTTCTCGCTCGCGGGCGACGGCGCCGCCGCCCGCGAGTGCTTCGAGGCCACCGAGGGCAAGGTCACCGAGTTCCCCTGGTACTACCTCAACGGCTCCGACCCGGCCGCGGCGTACGAGAAACTGCGCGCGTCGGCCGGACGCTGACCCGGCACGAACCCGAGCGCGCCGCGGGCCGGCCGGCCCCGACGCGACCGGGCCCGGCGCCCCGGACCTGTCTCGGGGCGCGTGCCGGGGCTCGCCTTCGGCGGCCGCGTCCGTGCCGGGGGTCGCTTGCGGGCTTGCGTCCGGGTCGGGGCTCGCCTTCGGAGCCGCGTCCGCGTCCGTGCCCGGGGGCTCGCTCGGGGGCCGCGTCCGCGCCGGGGCTCGCCTTCGGCGGGCGATGCCCGCGCCCGGGGCGCGAGTCCGCGCTCGGGGCTCGCCTCCCGTGCCGCGTCCGTGCCGGGGCCGCCGCGGCAGCCCGTACGCCACCGTCCGGCGCGCCCGACCCCCGTACCACCGCGGGCCGCCCGCCCCACCAACCGTCCGTCCCGCGTCCGCCCCACCAACCCGTTCCGTCCCGCCCGCCGCGCGCACCGCGCCGGCGGGCCCACCGAAAGACTTCGCCAGGTGTCCCACTCAGAGACCTCAGAGACCGCCCACGCCAGCGCCCACACCTTCCAGGTCGACCTGCGCGGCCTGGTCGACCTGCTCTCGCACCACCTCTACTCCAGCCCGCGCGTCTACCTCCGCGAGCTGCTGCAGAACGCCGTCGACGCCATCACCGCCCGCCAGGCACTCACCCCCGGCGCGCCCGGCACCATCACCGTGCGCACCGGTGAGACCCTCACCGTCACGGACACCGGCGTCGGCCTCACCGAGGCCGACGTGCACCGCTTCCTCGCCACCATCGGCCGCAGCTCCAAGCGGACCGCCGACGGCGCCTTCGACGGTGCCGGTCTCGACGCGGCCCGCGGTGAGTTCATCGGCCAGTTCGGCATCGGCCTGCTCGCCTGCTTCGTCGTCGCCGACGAGATCACCGTGCTCAGCCGCTCCGCCGCCGACCCGGCGGCGCCCGCCGTCGAATGGCGCGGCCACTCCGACGGCCGCTACACCCTGCGCACCCTGCCCGCCTCCGCCGTGCCCGAGCCCGGCACCACCGTGCGGCTCACCCCGCGCGCCGACAACGCCGAGTGGACCACCCCCGACCAGGTCGTCGCGCTCGCCCGGCACTACGGCGGACTGCTCCGCCACGAGGTCACCGTCGTCGGCCCGCGCGGCGAGACCCACCGGATCAACGAGACGCCTCCGTGGGAGCGGACCCACCGCTCGCCGCTGGCCCGCAAGGAGGCGCTCACCGACTACTGCCGCGCCCACTTCGACTTCACCCCGCTCGACACCATCGAGCTCGACCTGCCGGCCGCCGGGCTGCGCGGTGTCGCGTACGTGCTGCCCACCGCCGTCAGCCCCGCCCAGCGGGCCGGCCACCGGGTCCACCTCAAGGGCATGCTGCTCACCGACCAGGCGCCCGAACTGCTGCCGGACTGGGCGTTCTTCGTCCGCTGCGTCGTCGACACCACCAGCCTGCGGCCCACCGCCTCCCGCGAGTCGCTGTACGAGGACGGCGCCCTGTCCGCCGTACGCGACGCGCTCGGCGACCGGATCCGCGACTGGCTCACCGGCCTCGCCGCCAGCGACCCCGCCCTGCTGCACCGCTTCATCGACACCCACCACCTCGCCGTCAAGGCGCTGGCCCGCTACGACGACGAGCTGCTGCGGATCGTGCTGCCGTGGCTGCCGTTCGAGACCACCGACGGCAACGTCACCCTGGAGGAGTTCGCCCGCACCCACCCGACGCTGCTCGTCACCCGCAGCGTCGAGGAGTTCCGGCAGGTCGCCCCGATCGCCTCGGCCGCCGGCCTCGGCGTCGTCAACGGCGGCTACACCTACGACCGCGACCTCGTGCACCGGCTGCCCGAGATCCGTCCCGGCACGACCGTCACCGACCTCGACCCGGCCACCGTCACCGCCCACCTCGACGCCGTCGACCCGACCGCCGAACTGCGCGCCGCGGCCTTCCTCGCCGTCGCCCGCGAGACCGTCGGCGTCCACGACTGCGACGTCGTGCTGCGCGACTTCCAGCCCGTCACCGCGCCCGCGCTGCTCCTCGACAACCGCGAGGCGCGCCACGAGCGCACCCGGTCGAGCCTCGCCGCGGACAGCGACGGCCTGTGGGCCGACATCCTCGGCTCGCTGCGCCACGAGACCCCGCGCGCCCAGCTCGTCCTCAACCACCTCAACCCGCTGGTCCGGCAGGCGATCACGATCACCGAGCGCGGCCTGGCCGTCACCACCGCCGAAGCGCTGTACGGGCAGGCCCTGCTGCTCAGCCGCCGCCCGCTCCGGGCGAGCGAGAGCGCCCTGCTGAACCGGGCCTTCATCGGCCTGCTCACCCATGCCATGCACAACCCCGGCCAGGCCGAGCCCGGGCCTGAGTCCCAGAAGGAACAGTAGATGCTGGACACCCCCGAGGCCGTCCTCGAGGCGCTGCGCGAGAACCACGACCGCCCGCACGGCCTGCACCGCACCGTCACCGCCGAGGAGCTCGTCGAGGCCGCCGAGCCGCTCGACGAGCCCGGCAAGCCCGAACTGCTCGTCACCGCCCTCATGGAACTGATGACGGCGTACGAGTTCACCGGCGAGCACCGCAAGTCGCCCGTCGTCTTCGCCCGGCTGCTCAAGCTCTGGGACACCGCGCCCCAGTCCTTCAACCAGTACGAGGCCCACCAGGTCTTCTGGCGCTTCAAGTGGGTGACGACCTCACTGCTCCAGGTGCCCGAGGTGCCGCTGGCCACGCTCGACGGCTGGATCGACCGCATGCGCGAGCGGTACGCGGACGCCGGGCACGGCATGCAGCCGGTGGCCGCGATGCGCTTCCACGTCGCCGCCCACACCGGCGCCGGAGTCGCCGACGCGTACGACCTGTGGGCCACCCGGCCGCGCACCGAACTCAGCGACTGCGAGGCGTGCGAGACCCGGCACCTCGCCTGGCACCAGATGACCTCCGGCGACGACACCGCCGCCCTCGACAGCTGGCGGCCGGTCCTCGACGGCGCCCAGAGCTGCAGCGAGGAACCGCAGATGAGCCAGGCGCGCGCCCTGCTGCCGCTGCTGCGCACCGGCCGCGCCGACGAGGCCCGCTCGCACCACCTCACCGGCTACCGGCGGGTGCGCGGCAACACGGGCATGCAGGAGGAGGTCGGCCTGCACCTGGAGTTCTGCGCCCTCTCCCGCAACGAGGGGCGCGGCCTGGAGATCCTCGCCGAGAACCGCCCCCTGTTCGAGGCGACGGGCGCCCCGCTGGACCGCCTGGAGTTCCTCACCGGCGTCGAGGTGCTGCTCGCCCGGCTCGCCGAGGACGGCCACGCCGACACCGTCGTCGCCGGTCCGCCCGGCCGCAACTGGACGGCCGGCGAACTGCTCGCCCATGTCCGCGCCGAGGCGGACGGCCTCGCCGCCGCCTTCGACGCGCGCAACGGGACGCCGGCCGTCGGCGACTGGCGCCGCGCCCGGCTCGCCCGGCGCCCGCTCCTCGACGAGCCGCTGCCGCTCGGCCTGCGCACCTCCGTCCCGTCCGTCACCAGCGCCCCCGCGGCGCCCGCGGCCGCCCCGGCCGCCGTCACCGAGCCGCCCGCGGACTTCGCCGAGCTCGTCCGCGAGGCCCGCCGCCTGGCCGCCGAGGGCCGCCCGTCGGACGAGCGGCTGTGGGCCCTGATCGACGAGCGCCTCGCCGACGGCTCCGCGACCCACGACGACCGTCTCGGCCCCGAGGAGTTGCTCCTGGCCGAGCTCGCCGAGCACCGCGCGACCCAGCACGGCGCGGCGGACAGCAGGGCCGAGTTCGTCGCCGAACTGGAGAAGGCGTCCGAGCTGTTCACGGGTCTCGGCATGCCCTGGCACGCGCTCTCGGCGCGGGCCCGCGCCCTCGCCTGGGGGAGCGGGACCCAGGAGGAGCCGGGCGACGAGACGGCGGCCCGGGACGCCGCCGAAGCCCTGCGGCAGGAGGCCGAACGCCTCAAGACCGAGGTCCCGTTGACGGGCGAGGCGCCGGCGGCCGGGGAGATCTCCGGTGAGACCGCGTCCGGTGTCGACGTGGGCCGGGAGCGCGCCCTGCGCTACCTGATGGTGCTGAACTCGCTCGCCTACCTCGCGTACCAGGAGGTCCTGCGGCAGGGCCGCGAACCGGAACCGGCCGCCCAGGCGCGGTTCGAGGAGTCCGCCGGCGTCCTGCGGGCCGAGGCCGAGCGGCTCTCCGCGCCGCACCAGGCGGCCAACGCCCGGCAGTACGTGGCCGACCTGGCCGGCCGGCGCGGCGACTTCGCGCTCGCCGAGACGGAGCTGCGCGCCGCCCTGAAGGACGTCGACGCCGCCGGGCGGCCCTGGCGCGGCTCGCGGCCGCGCTGCCTGCTCGCCCAGCTCCTCCTCGGCCGGGGCGAGCCGGGCGAGGCGGCGGAGCTGCTGCACCAGGCGATCACCGACGCCGTCCGCCACGACGACACGGACTTCCCGTTCGCGCCGACGTACGTACTGCTCGGCCACGCCACCTCGCATCTCGGCGACAGCGCCGGCGCCGTGCGCCACCTCTCGGAGGCCGCCGCCCGCTTCGACCAGGCCGGCGAGCCCGACGAGGCCGTCGAGACCCGGCTCCAGCTCGCCGACGTGCTCGCCCGCTCCGGCCGGCAGGCCGACGCCGTCGCCGTCCTGGAGTCCGTCCTCTCCGACGAGGCGGTCTCCTCGCGGGACGAGCGCCTCATCGCCCAGGCCCGGCTCACGCTGGCGCGCGGGCTGCGGGAGCTGGAGGAGTTCCTGCCGGCGGCCGAGGAGTTCCTGCGCCTCGCGGACACCGTCGCGGGCTGGGAGGAGGACCGCGAGGTCCACACCCTGGTCGCCGCCGAGGCCGCCGTCGCCCTCGCGATGGCCGAGCGTCACGACGCGGCCGCCGCGGCGTACGAGCGCGCCCTCGCCTCCCACGCCGAGGCCCCGAACCCGTCCCAGATCCTGAACATGATGCGCGAGTTCGCCCGCCTCGCCCTGCTGCTCCAGGGCGCCGACGCCCTCGACACGGCCCTGGAGCACCTCACCCGCGCCGACGCGCTCCTGGCCGCCGCCGAGGACCCCGACGCGCTCCCGCACTGGTACGAGAAGGGCCTCAACCACTACCGCCGCGCCCGCGTCCTCGCCGACGCCCAGCGCCTCCCCGAGGCCCTCGCCGAGGCGGAGGCGTCCATCGCCGCCCACGACCAGGGCGGCGAACGGGGCGAGGCCCCGCGCGCCGAGTCCGTTCGCATCGCCGCCCTCATCGAGGGCAACGGCCTCGACCGCCCGGCGGACGCCGTCGTCCGCCTCACGGCGGCGATCGCCCGCTGCCGCGCGGCGCAATTGGAGGAGGCCGCGGACATTTTGGACGCGCTGCGGCAGGAGTACCTGGCGCGCTAGCGGCGCCATCGAGACAGCAGGGGTGGGGAATGACGGAGACGGACTCGCCGGTGGCCGGTGAGCGAAGAGTGGAGCAGAGCCCGGCTCAGGGCACGGCACGGGTCTCGGAACAGATCCCGGAACAGATCCCGGAACAGATCCCGGAGCAGGACTGTCCGGACTGCGGGGCACGGGTGCCGGTCGACCGGCGGTTCGTGGTGTGGTGTGCCGGCTGCGACTGGAACGTGGATCCCGCGCGCGACACGGCGGCCGAGGAGGACGAGGGCCGGATCGAACGGATGCGCCGGGAGATGGCCCGGCGCCACGGCGAGCAGCTCTTCGCCGCACTCGCGCACGAGCAGCACGGGCGGGACGGGCAGGACGGGCGGGACGGGCGGGACGAGCCCGAGGGGCGGGACGGGCAGGGCGCATCGGCCCCCGGCGGTGCGGCGGGCGCTCTCGCCACGCTTCTCGCGGTGGCCGTGCACGGACTCACCGCGGCGCTCGTGGGGTGCGGCCTGTGGCTGCTCCTCGCCCGCTGGGGCGAGGGCTTCCAGCCCGTGCTCGGGGCGCTGCTGCTCGGCCTGGCCGTCGTGCTGCGGCCCCGGCTCGGCAGCTACGCCAAGCTGCGGAAATCCGCCGACGTGCTGCTGCTCGAACGGTCCGACGCACCCCAGCTCTTCGCCCTGCTCGACGAGGTCGCCGCGGCGGTCGGGACCCGGGGCGTCGACGCCGTCGTCGTCGGCGCGGAGCCGAACGCCGGCGTCACGGCGTACGGCCTGCGTCGGCGCCGGGTGCTGTCGCTGGGCCTGAGCCTGTGGACCGTGCTCGACCGGCAGGAGCGGATCGCGGTGCTCGGTCACGAGTTCGGCCACTACGCCCACGGTGACACCCGGCATCTGCTCCTCGTCGGCAGCGCGCTGCGGACGCTCTCGACCTGGCGGTACATGCTCGCGCCGGAGCCCACCACGGCCCTGGTCGAGCACCTCGCCAACCTGCTGACCTTCGTCCCCCGCTGGACCGTGCACGGACTGATCCTGCTGCTCGACCAGACGACCCTGCGCGCCTCCCAGCGGGCCGAGTACCTGGCGGACGCCACCGCGGCCCGGGCCGCGGGCGCGGACGCGGCCGTCGGCGTGATGGACCGGCTGCTCGTCAGCGGCGCCGCCGTGACCGTGCTCCAGCGGGAGGCGGTCGCCGCCCGCACCCGGATCGGAGGTCAGGCGCGGCGCGAGGATCCGGCCGCCGGCCTGTGGGACCGGCTCGCGGCGGAGGTGGCGAGCGTCCCGGAGCACGAGTACGCACGCCTGCGTCGCGTCGCCGAACTGCGGGCCCACAGCGTCGACTCCACCCATCCGCCCACCCATCTGCGCCGCCGCCTGCTCGCCGACGGTCCCCGGCACACCGCACGCGTCGTCCTCGACCAGGCCCGGGCCGCGGCCGTCGACGCCGAACTGGCCGAGGCGGCACGGGTCGTGGCGCGCGAGGTGGTGGGCGTGGCGTAGGCGCGCGATGCCGGTGGCCCTTCGTCGACGGGAGCGACGCCGCGCCACCGGCCCCGTGGACCGCGGCGCCGTACCCGAGGGACGCAAACCCTCGCGTGTTACCTGCCGGTACGGAATGATGGCGGCCGACCAACCGAACCATCCACACGGCCGGGGGCGATGCTGCGGTGACCACCATCCACGACGAGAACACGGTGCACGCCTTCCGGGACGACGCCCTCGGCGAGCACGATGCCGTCGGCCTCGCCGCCGCGATCCGGCGCGGTGAGGTCGGCGCCGACGAGGCCGCGAAGGCCGCGGCCGAGCGGGTCCGGGACGTCGAGGCCCGGCTGCACGCCGTCCAGACGCACGTCGACGCGCCACGGGCCGCCGCCGGCGGGACCGGGCTGCTCGCGGGCGTGCCGACCTTCGTCAAGGACAACACCGACCACCGTGGGCTGCCCACCGGCCATGGCAGCGCCGCCTTCACCCCGCGGCCCGCGACCCGGCACGCGCCGTTCGTCCGGCAGTTCCTCAGCAGTGGCGTCACCGTCCTCGGCAAGACCCGGCTGCCCGAGTTCGGCTTCAGCCCCAGCACCGAGTACGAGCACGCCGAACCCGTCCGCAACCCCTGGCACACCGGCCACTCCGCGGGCGGCTCCTCCGGCGGCAGCGCGGCCCTGGTCGCGGCCGGCGCCGTGCCGATCGCGCACGCCAACGACGGCGGCGGCTCCATCCGCATCCCCGCCGCCGCGTGCGGACTCGTCGGTCTCAAGCCCACCCGCGGCCGGGTCGTCGCCAACGCCGAGAGCCGCCGGCTCCCGCTCGACATCGTCTCCGACGGCGTCGTCAGCCGCTCCGTACGGGACACCGCGACCTTCCTCGCCGCCGCCGAACGCTACCGGCGCAACCTCGAACTGCCGCCCGTCGGCCTCGTCGAAGGCCCCGCCGAGCGGCGGCTGCGCATCGGCCTCCTCCTCGACTCGCCCAACGGCGTCCGCTCCGACGCCGCCACCCGCGCCGCCGTCACCGAGACCGCCACCACCCTCGAACGCCTCGGCCACACGGTCGAGCCCGTCGAGATCGCGCTCGACCCCCGCTTCACCGAGGACTTCCTCGTGTACTGGGGCCTGCTGTCCTTCCTCATCGGCGTCACCGGCCGCGGCTACGGCCCCGACTTCGACCGCCACCGCATGGACGGCCTCAGCCGCGGCCTGCGCGCCGCGTACCTCGACAACTGGCGCCACACCCCGGGCGTGCTGCGCCGCCTCAGGCGCACCCGGGAGGCGTACGCGGCCGCCTTCCGCGGCCTCGACCTGATCCTGTCCCCGGTGCTCGCGCACACCACGCCGCCGATCGGCCACCTCGCCCCGACCGTGCCGTACCCGACGCTGATCGAACGGATCCTCGCGTACGTCGCCTTCACCCCCGTCAACAACGTCGTCGGCACGCCCTCGCTCTCCCTCCCGGCGGCGCGCGCGACGGACGACGGACTGCCCGTCGGCGTCCTGTTCTCCGGCCGTCCCGGCAGCGAACGGATGCTGCTGGAGCTCGCGTTCGAACTGGAGGCGGACCGGCCCTTCCGGCGCATCCAGGACAGGTGAACCCGGGAAAGTCTTGTCGTGGCGGGGCAGCCTGTGCTCAAATCCGTCTCGAACACCTACGGACCGGGATGCTCGTCAGTCCCGGGGCGGCCCCGGGGCGCGAGGGCCGGACGGCGGGGGGTGCCGCGGGGACGCGGCGCCGGACGCCGGGCGTACGGGATCGACGTATCCACGTACCCGCAGGAGCCGCATCATGAGCAAGCACGTCCTGGCCCAGAACCAGTACGGCAAGGCCGAGAACCGCATCGTCAAGATCACCCGCCAGGGCAACGACGGCAACTGGCACGAGATCCGCGACCTCAACGTCTCCGTGGCGCTGCGCGGCGAGTTCCGCGAGGTCCACCACACCGGCGACAACGGGAACTGCCTGCCGACCGACACCACCAAGAACACGGTCTACGCCTTCGCCAAGGAGCACGGCGTCGAGTCGCCCGAGGCCTTCGCGATCCTGCTCGCCAAGCACTTCGTGCAGTCGCAGCCGGTGATCCACGAGGCGCAGATCCGTGTCGAGGAGTTCGCCTGGGACCGCATCCCGGTCCCCACCCGCGCCGAACAGCACTCCTTCGTGCGCCGGGGCCAGGAGGTCCGCACCGCGCAGGTCACCTACAACGGCCACACGGGCCGGCTCCAGGTGATCTCCGGTCTCAAGGACCTGACCGTCATGAACTCGACCAACTCCGAGTTCCACGGCTACATCAAGGACAAGTACACGACCCTGCAGGAGGCGTACGACCGCATCCTCGCCACCAAGGTCACCTCCCGCTGGGCGCACTCCGCGCAGGCCACCGGCGCCGAGGGCTTCGACTGGGACCGCTCGTACAAGCAGGTCAAGCGGCACATGCTGGAGGCGTTCGCGGAGACGTACAGCTACTCGCTGCAGCAGACCCTCAACGCCATGGCCGAGCGGGTCCTCGACCACTGCGCCAACGTCAACGAGGTCCGCCTCAACCTGCCGAACAAGCACCACTTCCTCGTCGACCTGGAGCCCTTCGGGCTGAAGAACGACAACGAGGTGTACTACGCGGCCGACCGGATGTACGGCCTCATCGAGGGCACCATCCACCGGGACGGCGTCCAGCCCGTCATCGCCACCAGCGACTGGATCACCGCCTGAGGCGGATGAGGCGTCCGGGGCGTCCGATCGATGACGCGCCTGACGCGCCCGACCCGCTCAGCGCGTCAGGCGCGTCACCGGTTCCGGGGCCGGGACGGGACCGGGTGCCGGGCCCGGCTGTGGGCCCGGCTCGGGGCGTGGCGCCGGGGGCGGCTGCGGGTCGGGGCCGGGGCGCGGTGGCGCCGGCGGCACCGGATCGGGACCGCCGGGCCCCGGCACCGGCCCGGGCAGCGGACCCGGCTGCGGTGCCGGTCCCGGGCCGGGCGCCGGAGTGGGGCTCGGCGGCACGGGGTCGTTCGGGGGGTTACCCATGGCCGGTCCGTGGCCCTCAGGTGTTGGCCGCAGTGGAGGAGATGTCGGCGAGCGCCGAACGGGGATCCTTCTCCATGGCGAGGTCGCCCAGCGTCACCATGCCGAGCAGCTGCCCGTCGTCGGTGACCGGAAGCCGGCGCAGCGCGTGCTCGCGCATCAGTGCCGTGGCGTGCTCCAGGGTGTCGTCCGGCGGAATCGTGACCATGTCGGAGCTGCAGATCGCGTGCACCGTCGTGTCGCTCGGCTCCATGCCCTCGGCCAGCGCCCGCACCACGATGTCACGGTCGGTGACGATGCCGCACAGCTTGCCGTCGTCGACGACCAGGACGTCGCCGATGTCCGCGTCCCGCATCATCCGCGCGGCCTCGGCGAGCGAGGTGTGCGGCCCCACCGTCACCGGTCGCGTGCTCATGATGTCGTTGATGTGCATGTCCTCCATGCCCTGCAGCTTCTGCCTGTCCTGCTTCATCACGGCCTCCAGTCGTGTCGGTGGCCGAGCGGCCGCCGGGGCTGTCCTCACTTCCCCAGCGCGCGCTTGAGCTCCGCCTTGTTCATCGATGAGCGTCCGTGGACGTCCTTCTTCTGCGCCTCGGCGTACAGCTGGTCGTACGTCGGCCCCTGCGAGCCGCTGTGCGAGCGCTGCCCGCCGCGCCGTGACGACGACATGTCCTGCAGCGAGGTCCGGCTCGCGGTCTTGGACTCGCCGGCCCGCGCGCGTTCCTTGTTCACCGTGCGTGCCGCGATCTCCTCGGCGCGCTTCTCGCTCTCGCCCCGGTCGAGCGCGCTGTCCTTGATGTGCTCGTACTGCCGCTCACGCTTCTGGCTCGAACCCCTGGGCATGACGTTCCTCCTCTCGCACGGCCCACCGGGCCTACTGTCGGCCGCTGCCCCCTCCGCGCGCCTTCATGCATGCCGGACAGGTCCTACGGCCTGTCCTGGTCGTCGAAGGCGCCGTGGCGGCCCGCGCCCGCGGCGAAGCGCCCGGCGCCCTCCAGGGTCTCGCCCGCGGTGAGGGGGACCATGCCGTGGCGGAGCTCGGCGGCGAGGGCCTCGGCCTCGGGAAGGCCGTGCTGGCCGAGGACGGAGAGGCGGTCGTGGCGGAGGCAGAGCTGGGGGAAGGCGGCGATCTCGTGGGCGAGCCGTTCGGCGGCGGCGCGGGACCGGCCCGGCGGGACGAGACGGTTGGCGAGACCGATCGCGTACGCCTCCGAGGCCGGGACCGGGCGGCCGGTGAGGACGAGGTCCATGGCGCGGCTCTCGCCGATGAGGCGGGGCAGGCGGACGGTGCCGCCGTCGATCAGCGGGACGCCCCAGCGGCGGCAGAAGACGCCGAGGACGGCGTCCTCCTCGAGCACGCGCAGGTCGCACCAGAGCGCCAGCTCCAGACCGCCCGCCACGGCGTGGCCGGCCACGGCCGCGATGACCGGCTTGGTCAGCCGCATCCGGGTCGGGCCCATGGGGCCGTCGCCGTCGGGTGCCACCCGGTTGCCGCGATCGGTGCCGATGGCCTTGAGGTCGGCGCCCGCGCAGAAGGTGCCGCCCTCGCCCCACAGCACCGCGACCGAGGCCTCCTCGTCCGCCTCGAAGGCCCGGAAGGCATCGGCCAGTCGGGCGGCCGTCGGCCCGTCCACGGCGTTGCGGGCGGCGGGCCGGGAGAGGATCACGGTCGTCACCGGCCCGTCGCGCTCGACACGGACGGCGGGGTCGGTGGGGGCATCGGCGGTCATGGGCGGCATTCCTAGCAGAATCCGGCCGTCTCCGCCCGGACAACCACGGAGCCCGTCCCGCCGGGCCCGCCCCGGTGGGACGATGCCCGTGTCGGGCGGGGAACCCGTCAGCGACCAGTCGGGGGAACCGGTCAGGGACCAGTCACCAGGAGGGGACATGAGCAGTGACGTCCGCGAGCGGCTAGCCGGACTCGGGCTGCGGCTGCCGGAGGTGAGCGCGCCCAAGGGGGCCTACGTCCCCGCCGTGCGCAGCGGCCGTCATGTCTTCGTCGCCGGCCAGATCCCGCTCACCGGCGGCGAGTTGACCGCGACCGGCCAGGTCGGCGCGGAGGTCTCGGTGGAGCGCGCCAGGGAGCTGAGCCGCCAGTGCGCGCTGGCCGCCCTGGCGGCCGCGGACTCGGTTGCACCGCTGGAGGAGGTGGTGCGGGTGGTGAAGGTGGTGGGGTACGTGTCCTCGGCGCCCGGGTTCACCCGGCAGGCCACCGTCGTGGACGGGGCGAGCGAACTGCTCGTCGAGGTGTTCGGCGCGGCCGGCCGGCATGCGCGCAGCGCCGTCGGCATGAGCATCCTGCCGCTGGACGCGCCCGTGGAGATCGAGATCGTGCTGGAGGTCGCCCCGGACGGCGCGCCGTAGGTCCCGGGGCTCGGTGCTCCCCCCCCCACCTGCTTGGCTGTCCGCGCGCGGGGGAGAGCCGGCCCGGACCCGCGGCGCCGCCGTGCGTGCCCGCCCTGCCGGTCGCCGTCGAGTGGCGCCCCAGGCTCCGCCCCACGATCGCCCGGGGGCCGGGGACGGTCAGCCGATGCGTACCGCCGTCTCCGCCCCACGACCGCCCGGGGGCCGGGGACGGTCAGCCGATCCGTACCGCCGTCCCCGTCACCTGGATCCCGCTCGCCGGGTCGGCCGGGATGCCCACCGTCAGCAGGCTCGGCCGGCCCATGTCGACGCCCTGATGGATCGTCAACTCTGCCGGCACGGACACGAGTCCGAGTTCGCGCAGATATCCGCCGAAGGCCGCCGCCGCCGCGCCCGTCGCCGGGTCCTCGACCACGCCACCCGGCGGGAAGGGGTTGCGGGCGTGGAAGACGGTGTCCGACTCGCGGTGGACGAGGGCGATCGTGACCCAGTCGCGGCGCGCCATCAGCGCGCCGAGCGCGGCCATGTCGTAGTCGAGGTCCGCGAGGCGCTCGCGCCTCGCGGCGGCGATCACCGGATGCCAGGCGCCGGCATAGGCGGCCCGGGGCGGCAGGGCCGGGTCGAGGTCGGCGGCGGACCAGCGCAGCGCGGCGAGCAGCTCGGCCAGGTCGGCCTCGTCGATCTCCGCGGTGCGGGGTGCGACGCTGGCCAGGGTGGCGACGACGGTGCCGTCCGGCCGGGTCGAGGTGGTCACGTTGACCGGTCCCGCCTGGGTGTGCAGCAGCAGATCGCCGACGCCGTGCCGCTGGGCGTGCGCGACGGCGGTGGCGATGGTGGCGTGGCCGCAGAAGGGCACCTCGGTCTGAGGGCTGAAGTAGCGGATGTCGTGCGCCCCGTCGGGGCGCGGCACGGCGAACGCCGTCTCCGAGTAGCCGACCTCCGCCGCGGTGGCGGCCATGGTCGCCTCGTCGATGCCCGCGGCGTCCAGCACCACACCCGCCGGGTTCCCGCCGAGCGGATCGGTGCTGAAGGCCACGTAACGCAGGATGTCCATGACCCGAACGTAGCCGCCCTGTCGGAGTGACGTCAAAGCCCTGGCGACAAACGGGAGTTGCCTGCCCGTACGAGACAAAGCGGCTGGTCGTCGCGGGTGGTCAGGCCCAGGTGAGGAGCTGTCCGGACGCGGCGAGGCCCACCGCGAAACCCAGTGCGATTCTGCGGGCGCCACGGCTGCTCGGCCGTACCGCGTGGAAGTAGCGCGGATCGATCAGCAGCGCCTCGCCGACCCGTGGGGCGATCTCCAGGGACTCGGCGCCCCGGACGACCGCCTCGTCGTAGCCGTACGAGGCGGGCAGCCGGTACGACTCGTCCTCGGGCTGCCAGCGGTGCCGCCACAGCACCGTCTCGCCGCCCGCGGGCGGCACACTGAGGTAGAGGTTGAAGGCGAACTGGCCGATCAGCGGCACATCGAGGAGATCGTCGGCGTACTCGCGCAGCGAGTCGTCGAAATGCACCCGGAAGCCCTGGTTGGGCTCCCTCGCGACCCCCGCGCCGAGCTCCCGTCCACCCCGGCGGCCGACCGTCACCCCGCCCGGCCAGTGCGCGCCGAGCCCTTCACGGCACAGCAGAAAGGGGTCGAAGGAGAGACCGAGGCCCTGCCATGCCTCGTTGTGGCCGGTCAGCGCCTGCCAGTAGCTGTCGGCGAGCCCGCCGTCGGCCATGTGGTCGCTGACCCCGACCCCGAAGCGCATCACCGGCGGCTGGACGCGGGCCTTCCCGTACGAGTCGAAGGCACGCTCCTCCAGCGCGCCCAGCACCTCGGCGCAGCGCTCCGGCGCCATGAAGCCGGGTACCCGGACGGCCGCGTACCGCCCGGCGGCGAGGCCGGCGAGCAGGTCGTGCGTGAAGGCGGGCGCGGTGGCGGTGCGGAAGAACGGGTCGTGCGACGCCGTCGTCGGCACGTCGCGGGTGGAGAGCCCGGCGTTCCCCGCGCTTCCCGCGTTCCCTAAATTGCCCAAGTTCCCCAAGTTCCCTGACGTCATCTCGTCGGCCCCCCGACTTGTCGAAAGACAGCGGAAAACAGTGGCGCCTATCCGGGATGCGATCCGCTCGTCGCGCGGAACGCGGTCTTCGCGTCGAGTTCGAGCGCCTGGCGTCCGGCCTCCAGCGCCTCCATCGCGACCTGTCGGCCGAACTCGGCCTGCATCTCCTCCAGCTCGCTCCCCGGTGCGCCCCACGTGAGGGACTCGTCGTCGTAGGTGTCGGTGGGGCGAGAAGTCATGGGCGGACCTCCGAGCGATTCGGTAGGGGACGCGTCACACAGGGTGAGGCACCGTCAGGCTACGCGCAAGCCCACCGCCCGCGGTTGACTTTGGCAACTGCCGCCGTAACGAAGAGGTTTCAGGTCGGCATGCCCCGCATCGCGGTCAGCGTCCCCCTGGCCTGCACGGACAGCGGATGTTCCGACGCCACCACCCGGTCGAGATCGCGCACCAGTGCGCGCAGCGCGTTCACCGCTTCGGGCGTACGGCCGCGGATGCCGAGCAGGGTCAGGACGTAGGTGTAGCGCAGCCGCATCACCAGATGGGAGTCCTGCGGCTGCGAGGCGTCCCGCAGCGCCCCGGCGATCATCCGCTCCGCCTCCTCAGCCCGGTTCTGGCGCAGCAGCGCGTGCGTGAGGGTCTCCCGGACCCGCAGGATCTCCGGGGTGGCGGGCGGCCACTGGTTGCGGCGGCTGATGTCCAGGATCTGCCGGGCCTCCGTCTCGGCCTCGCGGTGCGCGCCGAGCGCGAGCACGGTCCGCGCCAGGGTGTGGCGCACGACGAGGGTGTCGTAGTGCTCGGGACCGCGGACCTCGTTCTCCGCCTCGACGATCGAACGCAGCAGGACCTCCGCCTCGCCCTCCCGCCCGGCCTGCTCGTTGATCGCGCGGGCCAGCTTGTGGCGGCTGGCCAGGGTGTCGGCGTGGTCCTCGCCCAGGATCCGGGTGCGCGCCGCCACGACCAGGCCGAGCACCCGCTCGGCCTGGTGCAGCTGCTCCCGGTCCAGATAGATGCGGCCCTGTTCGTGCCGCAGGCCCAGGATCTCCCGGTCGTCCGGGTCGAAGCCGTACGAGGCGCACCGCTCGATCAGCGGGAAGACCAGGGCGTACGCGGGGCCGAGCAGCCCGGTGGCGATGAGGTAGCGGGCGGTCAGCCGGGCCAGCTCCAGGGCCTCGGTGCGCACGGTCCGGTCGGAGAGCTTCAGGTCACCGAGCAGACAGGTGCGGGAGACCTCAAGGGTGTGCGGGGCGAGCGCGGCCCACAGCGGCCAGTTGGCGGGGTGGTCGGGGTTGCGCAGGTGGGTGGCGGACATCAGCATCCGCAGCGCCAGGCCGTAGTAGTCGGCGGGCCGGCCGCGGACCTCCTCGTCCTCGCGCATCACGCCGTGCACGACCGGGTGCAGGGTGAGGACGCCGGCCAGGTCCCGGTCGGCGACGCCCTCGCGTTCGTAGGCGTCCACGAGTCCGAGCCGCTCCAGGCCCTCCAGAGCGGTGCGGAGCGAGCCGGCGCCGGGGAAGAGCGGGGACTGGGCGAGCGCGGGGCCGGCGAGCAGACTGCGGTACGGGACGGGGGCGATGCTGAGGCAGGCGAAGACCTTCAGCAGGGTGGGCGCGTGCGGCAGCCGGTGCTCGGTGAGCAGGTCCAGGGCGATGCCGCAGACGTTCTCCACGATCTCCCGGCCGAGCAGTTCGGTGAGCTGCGGGCCGTCCCGGTCGGGCACGTCATCGCCTCCGGGCGCGACCGCCCGCCGGAAGGACTCGAAGTCCCGGATGTCGCTGTCCAGCGAGATCCGGCTCTCGTGCACCGCCCTGATCACGTCGGCGGCGCCGCGCAGCGCCAGCGGCAGCCCGCCCAGCTGCTGCGCCAGCCGGCGGGCATCCTCGTTGGTGCCGCCGATGCCTCCGGTCCGTTCGAGCAGCATGGACGCGCCGTCGTTCTCGTCGAGGGGCAGCACCTGGTGGACGCGGACGGCCTCGCCCCACTCCTGCTTGCTGCGCACCCGGCTGGTGACGATCACGGTGCCCTGCGGGTTCTTCGGGGTGCGCAGCCAGCCGGTGCCGTTGGCGACCGGGCCGTCGGGCGGGCCGAGCCGCTCGGGATCGTCGGCGTTGTCGACGATCAGCAGCCACGGATCGGGGCACTCGTCGAGCAGCGTCCACACCAGGTCCATGGCCGTGCCGACGAGCCAGGACCGCTCCACCGTGATGGAGGGCGCGCCGAGGTCGCGGGCGATCATCCGCATGCGCAGGCTCAGCTCCGGCGTCGACACCCACCACACCCGGTATCCGGCGCGCACCGCCCGGTCCGCGGCCTCCAGGGCCACCCGGCTCTTCCCCGATCCGCCGAGACCCGCGATCACGTGCACCTGCCGGCGGGCCTCGTCGGACAGCAGGTACGCGACGAGGCTCAGCCGGTCCTTGCCCTTGAGCTGGCCGTCCGCCAGCTTCGCGTACGGCGGGGGCGGGAAGGGCGCCAGATCCGGGTCCTCGGCGGCGGGCGGAGGCTGGGAGGTCGTGTCGGCCGAGGGGTCCGTGACGGCCGGGGCCGCCGGGGCCGGCAGCGGTTCGGTCAGCGGCAGGGGTACGGGTACGGGCGCGGGCGCGGAGTCCGCCGGGAGCGCGGCCTGCGCGGGCTCCGCGGCCGCCTCCAGGAGCGCCTGGCGCACCGCCCGGTACGAGGGGGCGGCGCGGTCCGCCGGCTGGACGATGCTGAAATGGTCGGCGGTGACCACCCCGCCCTTGGGGAAGACGCCGCGGGCCACGACGGGCGGCACGATGTCGTCGGCGGAGCCGCCGTAGGCCCGTACCGGGATGGGGCACTCCTGGGCCCCGTACTCCCGCGCGTGCACCACCGCGCTCAGCACCGTGCGCTGAGCCTCCGTCACCGCCCGGTCGAAGGGCCGCAGTTGCTGCTCCTGCGGGTTGTTCCACAGCTTGAGCGCCTTGCGCACGGTGAGGAAGAAGCCCGAGCCGGTGTTGGGGCAGGCGAACATGGTGAAGTGCCTGATCCGCGCCAGCTCCCGGCCCTCGCCGTTCCACAGCTTGCGGGCCAGGAACCGCTGCACGACGAGCCCGCCCTGGCTGTGCGTGACCAGGACGATCCGCTCGGCCTCGGCGAGTTCGGTCTCCAGGAAGGTGCCGAGCTGGTCGGCGACGTCGTCGGTCTCGGCGACCCGGCGGTCGGGCCGGAGCCGGACGAACGGGGAGTCGTACTCGAAGGGATGGACGCTGACCCAGCCGGCCAGTTCGGGGTCGGCCTCGACGAGCGCCGTGAACGCCTGCCACACCTTCGCGGAGGAGAACAGCCCGTGGACCAGCACGAGGTGGACGCGCGTCGACGCCATCGCGAACCTCCGCAATCAGAAAAGGTGTTGAATGAGAGTGATTTCGATCGCAGATGAAGCAGCAGACGTGTCAATGATGCACGAGGTGCGACCCGAGGGGCCATAAACAGACAGCCCCGGTGCTCGACGGATCGAGCCACGGGGCTGCGTCAGGTGCTCACCGGGCGGTGGCACGGACCCGGGTCACAGGAAGGCGTGGCCCTCTCCCCGGTACGTCGGCACGACGTCGACGATCCGGTCGCCCTCGACCAGGTGCAACTCGTCGACGCGCTCGCACAGTTCGCCCGCCTTGGCGTGCCGGAACCAGACGCGGTCGCCGAGTCGCAGGTCGTCCGCGGCGGGGCCGGTCAGCGGGGTCTGGACCTCGCCGGCTCCCTCGGTGCCGAGCAGGCGCAGTCCGGCGGGGTGGACCGGGACGGGCAGCCGGGACGGGCCGGGGGCGCCGGAGGCGGTCCAGCCGCCGCCGAGCACGGTGACGTGGCGGGGCGCCGGGCGGCGGACGACGGAGAGGGCGAAGTAGGCGGCGGGCAGCGGGCGGAAGCCGCGGTAGTGGTCGAAGAGGACGGGCGCGTAGACGCCGGAACCGGCCCCGAGCTCGGTGACCGCGGGCTCGGCGGAGGTCGACTCCAGGCTGCCGGTGCCGCCGCCGTTGACGAAGTCCAGCGGCGCCACGGCCCGCACCGCGCGGATCGCGGCCGCCCGCCGGGCCCGCAGCTCGTTGGCCGAGACGCGCTGCATGAGCCGTACCGCCGCCCTGGCCGGGCCCGCGCCCGGCTGGTTGTCGCCCATCCCGGCGATCTGCCCCTCGTACGACATGACGCCGACCAGCTTCAGCCGCGGTCGCGCCAGCACGGCGCGGGCCAGTTCGGCGGCCTGCTCGGGCGCGTGCAGCGGCGAGCGGCGCATGCCGAGGTGGAGCCGGCCGCCGAGGAGGCGGAGTGAGGCGTCGAGGTCCAGGCAGACGCGCACCCGGGGGCCGGACGGGCCGACGGCCTCGGTGATCAGGTCGAGATGGGCGACGGAGTCCACCATCAGGACGATCCGGGCGGCGGCGCGCTCGTCCGAGGCGAGCCGGCGCAGGGCCGGCCCGTCGGCCGTCGGATAGCCGACCAGGATGTCGCCGTCCGGCGCGCCCTCGGCGCCGTCGGCGGCCTTGTCCTCCTCCGCCAGCCACAGCGCCTCCGGCAGGGTGAACGCCAGGATCCCCGAGAAGCCCGGCATCCGCAGCACGTCCCCGATCAGCGCGCGGCAGCGCAGCGACTTGCTCGCCAGCCGGATCGGCTTGCCGCCGGCCCGCCGGACCATGTGGGCGGCGTTGGCGCGCAGGGCCGCCAGGTCGACCACCGCGAACGGCGGCTGCAGACCGGCCGTCGCCCGCTCGAGCTCGGCGAAGCCCGCGGGGGCGAGGGGGCGGGTGGCGGGGCGGTCCTGGGCGGTCCGGGTGTCGTCGTCCGGCGGGGCGCTTCCCATGGCGTAGGGCCTTTCCGTGGGCCGGTTGCTGGCGGCCACGGTCTCTAGGTCAAGCGTTCAAGTCAAGGGTTTCGGACCCTTGACTTGAACGCTTGACCAAGTTCAGTCTTCCGGCAGGCCGCCGCCGGGACGGCGCCGGCCCGAGGACGACCGAGAGGACCCCTGGCATGAACCGCGTGTGGCGCAACTGGGCGGGCAACGAGGAGGCCCGGCCGAGCAGGGTGCTCCACCCCGCGAGCACCGAGGACGTCGCCACCGCCGTGAAGGACGCCGTACGGGACGGGCTGCGGGTCAAGGCCGTCGGCTCCGGGCACTCCTTCACCGGCGTCGCCGTCGCGCCGGACGTCCAGCTGCGGCTCGACCGCTTCGACGGGGTGACCTCGCTCGACGCCGAGACGGGCCTGGTCACCGTCGAGGCGGGCATGCCGCTGTGGAAGCTCAACCCGCTGCTCGCCGCGCACGGCCTCGCCCTGGAGAACATGGGCGACATCGACCGGCAGACCGTCACCGGCGCCGTCTCCACCGGCACCCACGGCACCGGTGCCCGGCTCGGCGGCATCGCGACCCAGCTCCGCGCCCTGGAACTGGTCCTCGCCGACGGCTCGGTGGTCACCTGCTCGCCCGCCGAGCGGCCGGAGCTCTTCGCGGCGGCCCGGGTCGGTCTCGGCGCCCTCGGCGTCATCACCCGGGTCACCCTCCAGACCGTGCCGCTGTTCGCGATCCACGCCCGCGACACCGCCATGCCCGTCGCCGAGACCCTGGAGCGGGCGCAGGAACTCGCCGACATGAACGACCACTTCGAGTTCTTCTGGTTCCCGCACAGCACCACCGCGCTCACCCGGCGCTTCCGGCGGCTGCCCGGCGACACCCCGCTCCGGCCCGTCGGGGAGTTCGCCCGCCGCGTCGACGAGACCCTCACCAACGTGGGCTTCGAGGCGCTCAACCGCGCCGGCACCCGCTTCCCCGGCCTCGTCCGGCCGAGCGCCCGGCTCGCGGCGCGGCTGATGTCCTCACGGGAGTGGACCGACCACTCGTACAAGGTGTTCCCGAGCCCGCGCGAAGTGCGCTTCCACGAGGGCGAGTTCGCCATCCCGCGCGAGCACGCCGTCGACGCGCTGCGCGCGATCAAGCGCTGGGTCGACGAGCACGACGAGCGCGTGTCGTTCCCGCTGGAGGTCCGCTTCAGCGCCGGCGACGACATCTGGCTGTCCACCGCGAACGGCCGCGACAGCTGCTACATCGCCTTCCACCAGTACCACCGCATGCCCTACCAGCGGTACTTCACCGCCTGCCAGGACATCCTCACCGGCTTCGGCGGCCGACCGCACTGGGGCAAGATGCACGATCTCGACGCCGGCCTGCTGCGCCCCCGCTACGACCGCTTCGACGACTTCGTCGCGCTGCGCGACGGGCTCGACCCGACCGGTGTGTTCGCCAACCCGTACCTCGACCGGGTCCTCGGCCCGGCGCCCGCGGCGGCGTCGCGCGAGACCTGAGGTCAGCGGGGCTCGCGGTAGCCGAGGACGCCGGTCAGGACGACCCGGAGGATCGCGCGGAGTTCCACGTGCAGCGGCGGCTTGCCCTCGTCCTGCGGCGACCAGCGGTAGAGCGCGCCGAGGTAGCAGTCCCGCAGGATGTGGCCGACCTGCTCGGAGTCGATGTCCGGCGCGACCCGGCCCTGGCGCTTGCCCAGCTCGATGATGGTGGTGAAGATCGAGGCCGTGTACGGGTCCTCGTCGAGCGGGCGGCCCGCCTTCACCCAGGCCGCGAGCATGACCGGGGTGATGTCCCGCTCCTCCTCGTTGAGCTGCGCCAGGGTGGCCATACATCGTTCCAGGTGGACCGTGACGTCGTCGGTCGCGTGGAGCGACTCCTCCATGATGGCGTTCAGCCGGTCACCTCGTCTCTCGGCCCAGGCCGTGACGAGGTCTTCCTTCCGCTGGAAGTAGTTGAAGAACGTGCCGCGCGCCACGTCCGCCCGTTCCGCGATCTGGTCGATCGTCGTCCCGTCGTACCCCTGCTCGGCGAAGAGCGCGAGGGCGGATCCGTAGATCGCCTGCTTCACGCGCTGCTTGCTGCGCTCGCGGCGCCCGAGGGGGCGCTCCGCTTCCGTGGGAGGGGTGTGGATGGGCACGGCGCGGGCCTCGCTCTCGCTTCACTTACTGTCCGTATCTCGACCCCATCTTTATACTAGAGTACATCTATGGTTCGGCATCTTGGTTCGATGCCTTGGGGTAATGCTTACCCTGCGCTTACCGAGTCTGTGCTCAGCGCCGTGACCAGGTCGCCGATGCTCTCCTTGCCGAGCAGCCGCTGCACCGCGACCTCCTTGCCGTGGCTGTCCCGCAGCCTGCCCCGCAACTGCATGGCCATCAGGGAGTCGAGCCCCAGCTCGCGCAGGCTCAGCCGGAGATCGATCCGGTTCGCCGGGGTACCGAGCACATAGGCGGCGTGGTCCAGGACCGTGGTGGCCGGCCCGGCGACGTCCGGCGCGCGGACGGCCTCGGCGGCGGGCTCGTGGGTGCCCTCGGGCGTCGGCCCGCGGGTGACCTCGGGGGAGGGGCCGCTGGTGGGCCCGGCGGCCGGCTCCGTGCCCGCGAGTCTGCGCATGCCCACGCCGGTGAACTCGGCGGCGACCCGCCCGTCTTCGGCGACGAGCAGGATGTCCGCCCGGCCGCCGGACGGGACGTCACCCGTGCCCGGCACCGTGGTGAACCGCACCACCGACCAGTACGCGTCCCCCTCCAGAGGACCCGTCAGCCGCACCCGCTCCACGGACTCGGTGAGATAGACGCAGGTCGCCGCGTCCGGCGCGCCCGAGTGCGGCCAGGCCGCCACCACCGGAAGCAGCCCCGCCTCCAGGGCCGCGGGGCCGCCGGCCGCGGGCACGGCGAGCCGTGCCACGGCCTCGCCGTCGCGGCGCCAGACCCGGTCCGCCGTGCGCAGCCGCTCGTCGAGGAGATAGCCGCGCGCCTCGGCCCGCCGGTAGAACTCGACTCCCGGCACGTACTCCGTGCAGCGGGTGAGCGCCAGATCGAGCGCGCGCTGCCCGTCGGTCCCGGCGACCTGACCCGCCGGGGCGGCCCGGAGCAGGCCCGTCACCCAGGGCGGCGCGCCGGGCTCGGCCGCCGGTCCGACGGTGAAGCGGTGCAGTCCGGGCGTCTCCTCTGGGGTCAGCCGGACCCGGGCCACGGTCTCCGCGGCCTCGGGCCACTGCGGGAGTCCGGGGCCGAACCGTATCTCTTCGAGCGTGAACCCGCCGTCCGGCAGCACGTCCTGGGCGAGCGCGGTGACCGCGCCGAAGTACGCCGGCGGCGGTACGGGACGCAGCCCGCGCACCGTGAGACCCTCGCCGAGGTCGGCGAGGCCGAGCCGGCGCAGGGCGATGTCCCGGCCGTACGAGCCCGGCGACGCGCCCGGGCCGTCGGTCGCGAGCGACGCGGGCGGCGCGACCGGGACGGGCGGCTCGGGGGCGTACCGCTCCTCGTCCCAGACGTAGAGCGGCAGGGGCACCCGGCGTGCCATGACAGCGTTGTCCGTGACGCCGTGGTCCGCGACGCGCCCTGCCGTGACGCCGTCGTCCCTGACGCCGTTGTCCATGGTGCCGTCGTCCGTGGCGCGCCTGTCCGCGACGCCGTGGAAGCGGTGCCAGTCGACGGGTACGCCGAGGGCGAAGGCCCGCCCCAGTGCCCGGACCGCCGCCGACGTGCCGTCCTGCTCCTTGAGCAGCGTCGGCAGTCCCGTGCCGGGCAGGCCGCCGGCCGCCTCGATGTCCCGCACGGCGTGGACGAGCACCGGGTGCGGGCTGACCTCGATGAAGACGCGGTCCCCGGTCTTCGCCGCGGTCTCCACCGCCTCCCGGAAGCGGACCGGCCGGCGCAGGTTCTCCTGCCAGTACGCGGCGTCGAGGTCTCCGCCCTCCACCGGCACGCAGCGGGTCGTGGAGAACATCGGGGTGTGCGGGGCCGCGGGTCGCAGCTCGCGCAGTGCGGCGCGCAGGTCGTCGGCTATCTCGTCCATGAGCGGCGAGTGCGAGGCGACGTTGACGCGCACGATCCGGCAGAACGTGCCCTGTTCGTCGAGGCGTCGCGCGATCCGCTCCAGGGTGCCGGTGTCGCCCGCGAGGACCGTGGCCGCGGGCCCGTTCTCGGCCGCGACGCACACGCCGTCGCCGTACGCGGCCGCGAGCCGGGCCGCCTCGGCCGCGGGCAGTTCCACGGAGAGCATCGCCCCGCGCCCGGCGAGCCGCTGCATCAGAGCGCTGCGGCGGCAGATCACGGCGGCGGAGTCCCGCAGGGACAGCGCGCCCGACACGTACGCCGCGGCGGCCTCGCCCATGCTGTGGCCGAGGCAGAGGGCGGGTTCCACGCCCATGGCCCGCCAGTGCGCCGCCAGGGAGACCTGCACGGCCCACAGCGCGGGCTGCACCCGGTCGACCGTGTCGGGGAAGACGTCGTCGTCCCGGGTCAGCAACTCGAGCACGGACCAGCCGGACTCCTTCCGTACGGCGGCGTCGCAGGCGTCCATCGCCGAACGGAACGCCGTCGACGAGCGCAGCAGGTCGCGGGCCATCCCCGCCCACTGCGAACCCTGCCCGGGGAAGACGAAGACCGGCTCGCGGTCGGCGCCGAAGGCCGCCTCGGCGGTGCCGCCGTGGGGCGACTCGCCGCCGTCGGCCAGAGTGCGCAGGACTCCGGCGAGTTCGTCGTGGGTCGTGCCGACGGCCCACAGGCGGTAAGGGTGCGGGTCCCGGTCGAGGGCGGCGCTGCGGCAGATGTCCCGCAGCGGGGTGGCGTGGCCCGGTCCGCCCGGTTCCAGATGGGCGGCGTAGCGGGCGGCGAGCCCGCGCAGGGAGCGCTCCGAGCGGGCGGACAGGACGAGGAGGTGCGGCGCGGGCGCGCCGGCCGGCCCGTCGGCGGCGGGGTCCTCCGTGGCCGGGTCCTCGGTGGCCGGGTCCTCGGTGGCCGGGGCGGACGCGGAGGCGGGTCCGGTGTCGGGGACGTACTCGCCGATCACCACGTGCGCGTTGGTCCCGGAGATGCCGAAGGAGCTGACGCCGACGACGGCCGGGCGGCCGTCCGTCTCCAGCGGGGTGTTCTCGGTGACGACCCGGACGGGCAGATCCCCGTCCCGCAGCAGTGCGTTGGGGTTGCCGGTGTGCAACGAGGCCGGCACCCGGCGGTGACGGACCGCCAGAACGGCCTTGACGAGGCCCGCGAGACCGGCGGCCGCCTCCGTGTGGCCGATGTTGCTCTTCACCGAGCCGACCAGAAGAGGACGGTCCACGGGTCCCCCGGAGCCGTAGAACTCGGCCAGGGCGCGCAGTTCGACGGCGTCGCCGACGACCGTGCCGGTGCCGTGCGCCTCCACGTAGTCCAGGCGGGCGGGCTCGATGCCGGCGGCGCGGCAGGCTTCCCGCAGCATCGCGACCTGTCCGGTGACGGCCGGCTGGAGCAGCAGGCCGCTGCCCTGCCCGTCGTTGGTCACGGCGCTGCCGTGGAGCACGGCGAGCACCGGGTCGCCGTCCCGCAGCGCGTCCGGCAGCCGCTTGAGGATCACGGCGGCGACGCCCTCGCTGCGCACGAAGCCGTCGGCGTCCGCGCTGCCGAACTTGCAGCGGCCGTCCGGGGCGAGCATGTGGCCCTGGGAGTAGGCGATCGAATCGGTGGGGGAGAGCAGCACGTTGACACCGGCGGCGACGGCGAGGTCGCTCTCGCCGGTGAGCAGGCTCTGCCGCGCGGAGTGCACCGCGACCAGGGAAGAGGAACAGGCCGTGTCGAGGACGACGCTCGGTCCGCGCAGGTCGAGGGCGTAGCTCAGCCGGCCGGCCGTGACCGCCCGGAGCCGTCCGCCCGCCATCGCGCGGACGTCGGCGACGGCCGCGTCGCCCGCCGCCTCGGCGTACTCGGCCGTGGCCTGGCCGACGAAGACGCCGCCGCGGCTGCCCGCGAGCGACGAGGGCCGGATCCCCGCCTGTTCCAGGGCCTCCCACACCACGTGGAGCAGCAGCCGCTGCTGCGGGTCCATGGTGCGGGCCTCGCGGGGCGACAGGCGGAAGAACGGCGCGTCGAAGGCGTACACGTCGTCGATGAAGCCGCCGTGCCGGGACACGGTGCGGCCCGGCGTGCCGGACTCGCCGGCGTAGTGCGGCGACACGTCGAACCGGTCCTCAGGGATCGCGGTGATCGCATCGCGGTTCTCTTCAAGCAGTGCCCAGTACGCGTCCACCCCCCGAGCGCCAGGGAACCTGCATCCCATGCCGACGACGGCGACGGAAGGCACCCCGCTGGTCTCGTTCTGGCTCACCACCACGGACTCCTATCGGTAATCGGGCTCACACACGAGTTCAAACATGCATGCCGAGCCAAACTTATTCTTCGGTTTTGCACAAGGCCGATCGGTTCCGCTTTGTCGGGTTCGAGGGGGCGCTATTCGGCCGTTATGCCCCGGAGGGTGGCCGAACCTTTGTCGAGGCGTATGCACCCCGTAAAAGTGGACTTGCGTACAGCGATGGCCTTCGGTCTATGGTTGCATCGCAGCTCATGAACGCCGGGGCGTGACCCGCACCGGCGCACCCCGGCGGGGCGGCACCCCCACACCTCGGGGTGGTGTCCCGCCCTTGATGAGGAGATGCCGTCATGCCCAGACCCGTGGTGGTGGTGAGCGACCCGCTGCCGGACGACACGCTGGCCCCCCTGCGCGCCGCGTGCGACGTCCGCAGGGCCGACGGACGCGACCGCGAGGAACTCCTCGCCGCCGTCCCCGACGCGACCGTGCTGATCGTGCGCAGCGGTACGCGGGTGGACCGCGAGGTCCTCGACCGCGCGCCGCGGCTGAAGGGCGTCGTGCGCGCCGGAGCCGGACTCGACAACGTCGACACCGAGGCCGCGCGCGACGCCGGAGTGGCCGTCGCCAACACGCCCGGCGCGAACGCCGTCAGCGTCGCCGAACTGACCGTCGGCCTCGCGATCGCCCTCGCCCGCCGCATCCCCGACGCCGCGCAGCACGTCCGCCAGGGCGAGTGGGACCGCGCCGCCTTCCAGGGCGCGGAACTCGCCGGCCGCACCGCGGGCGTCCTCGGCCTCGGCCGCATCGGCCGCCAGGTCGCGCGCCGTCTGGGCGCCTTCGACATGACCGTGCTCGCCCACGACCCGTACGTCTCCGACGACGACTGCCGGTGTGCGGGCGCCGAGCCGGTCGGCCTCGGCCAACTCCTCGCTCGCGCGGACCTCCTGACGGTGCACCTGCCCCGCAACCCCGCGACCGAGGGCCTTCTCGGCGAGCGCGAACTCGCCCTGGTCAAGCCCGGCCTCCACCTCGTCAACACCTCCCGCGGCGGCATCCTCGACGAGGACGCCCTCACCCGCGCCCTCAAGGACGGCCGCGTGGCCGCCGCCGCGCTCGACGTCTTCGCCGTCGAACCGCCTCGCGAATCACCGCTCGTCGGCCTGCCGAACGTCCTGCCGACCCCGCACCTGGGTGCGGGCACGGCGCAGGCGCAGCGGCGGGCCGGCGAGGAGGCGGTGCGGATCGCCCTGGAGATGGTGGCGGCGCAGGCGCCCGGGGTGGAGCGGGAGTTACCGGCCCCCGCTCCTGTCCCCGCTCCTGCTGTCCCCGTTCCCGCTGTCGCCGCCTCCACCGCCACCCGCCTCGACCCCGCCCGCTGCGCCGACGCCGTACACGCCCTCATGCCGCGGGTGCGCGAAGAGCTCGCCGAGCTCGTGGCGCTGCGCTCCGTCGCCGGGGACGGGCCGGAGCCGTCCGCCGACTGCGAGCGGGCCGCGCGCTGGGTCGCCGACGCGTTCGCGGCCGAGGGCTTCGACGTGGAGCTGCTGCGGACGGACGACGGCGCGGCCACCGTCCTCGGGCGGCTGCCCGGGCCGGCCGGGGCGCGGGAAGTGGTGCTGTACGGGCACTACGACGTCGTGTCCGAGGGTGACCACGACCGCTGGACCACGCCGCCGTTCACGCTGACCGAGCGGGACGGGCGCTGGTACGGGCGGGGCGCGGCGGACTGCAAGGGCAACGTCCTGATGCATCTGGCGGCGGTGCGCGCGCTGCGGCGGTCGCTGCCCGGGGACGGCCCGCTCCCCGTGTCGCTCACCGTTCTCGTGGAGGGCGCCGAGGAGCGGGGCCGGGGGAGCCTGGAGCGGCTGCTCGCCGAGCGGCCGGAGCTGCTCGCGCCCGACGCCGTGCCCGATGCCGTGCTCGTCGCGGACTCGGGGAACTTCGAGGCGGGCGTGCCGACGCTCACGACCTCGCTGCGCGGGATGGCGGTGGCCGAGGTGACCGTGTCGACGCTGCGCGGGGACCTGCACTCGGGGCAGTTCGGCGGCCCGGTCCCGGACGCGATGACGGCGCTGCTGCGCGCGCTCGCGTCGCTGCACGACGAGAACGGCGACTGCGCGGTCGCCGGCCTGGAGCCGCCCGTTCCGCCGCCGAGCCCCGCCGGCTACCCCGAGGACCGGCTCCGCACCGACGCCGGAGTCCTCGACGGCGTACGCCTGATGGGCACCGGCAGCGCCGCGCAGCGGCTCTGGACGCGGCCCGCGGCGACGGTCCTGGCCGTCGACGGGCCCGGGCCCGGGGACGCCGTGCCCGCGCTGCGGGCCACCGCGACGGCGTTGGTCAGCCTGCGTCTGCCGCCCGGTACCGACCCGGCGCACGCCCATCAGGCGCTCGCCGGCCACCTGCGGCGGGCCGTGCCCTTCGGCGCCCGGCTCGACATCAGGCGCGTCACCACCGGGGCCTCCTTCCGCGGCCGCGCCGACGGCCCCGCGCACCGGGCCATGAGCGCGGCCATGGCGGCGGCGTACGGGCGTGAGCCGCTGGTCATCGGGGCGGGCGGGTCCATCGCGCTGTGCAGCACGCTGCAGGCGCTCCACCCGGACGCGGAGATCCTGCTGTTCGGCGTGGAGGATCCCGAGGCCCGTATCCACGCGCCCGACGAGAGCGTGAACCCCGGCGAGATCGCCGCCACAGCCCTCGCGGAAGCGCTGTTCCTTGACCGCTTCGCGCACAACTGACGAGGCGCCGGCCCGCCGGCGCCGCCCTTCGGTGGAACGGGGAACCCGTGATCTTCCAGCACGCGCATGAAATCATCACCGACGACATATTCGTCAGGCTCGACGAACTCGTCCCCGGCAGTGAGTCCTTCCTCAAGATCGAAGGATGGAACCCGGCGGGCTCCATCAAACTGAAGTCCGCCGTGGGCATGATCGAGGACGCCGAACGGCGCGGCCTGCTCTGGGCCGGCGGCCGGATCATCGAGTCCTCGTCCGGCAGCCTCGGCATCGCCCTGGCCATCGTCGCCGCCGGCAAGGGCTACCGCTTCACCTGCGTCACCGACCCCAACATCTCCCCGCAGAGCCTCGCGCTGATCCGGGCCCTGGGCGCCGACGTCATCCAGGTCGACCGGCGCGACGCCAACGGCGGCTTCCTCGGCACCCGGATCGCCCGCATCCAGCAGGAACTGGCCGCGGACCCGAAGCTGATCTGGCTCAACCAGTACGCCAACCCGTCCAACCCGGACGCGCACGCCCGCTCCACGGCGACCTCGATCCTGCGCCACATCGGCCGGGTCGACCAGCTCTTCGTCGGCGCCGGAACCACCGGCACCCTGATGGGCTGCATCCGGCACTTCCGGGCCTTCTCGCCCACCACGAAGATCGTCGCCGTCGACACGGCCGGATCCGTCACCTTCGGGCACCCGCCGGGCCCCCGCCACATCCCCGGCCTCGGCACCAGCCGCCGCCCCGAGCTGTGCCGCCCGGAGGCCGTCGACGAGGTCGTGCTCGTCCCCGAGGCGGACGCCATCCGGATGTGCCGCCGCCTCGCGGCCGAACGGGGCCTGCCCGTCGGCGGCTCCACCGGATCCGTGGTCGCCGCGGTGGAGCGCTCCGCCGCGCTGATCCCGCCCGGCTCGCGTGTGGTGGCGCTCTCGCCCGACACCGCCGACCGCTACATCCACACGGTCTACGACGACGAGTGGGTCGCCCGGACCTACGGCCCCGAGACGCTCTCCCGCATCCACGGCGGCGACACCTGCCCCGTCATCCACGGCGGCGACACCTGCCCCGTACCCGCCTGACCTTCCCTCGACTGCCGGAGGATCACATGACGTCCCCCACCACCCGCCCCTTCGACTTCCAGGTCGTCGGCGGCACCGCCATCCGCTCCCTCATCGCCGACTCCCGCGCCGACATCGTCCGGACAGTCCGCGCCGCCTACCTCACCCACCACGACGGCGACTCCGTCAACCCGAACAGCTACTTCCTGCGCTTCCCCGACAAGCCGGACGCCCGGATCATCGCCCTGCCCGCCTACCTGGGCGGCGAGCACGACGTCGCCGGCCTCAAGTGGATCGCCAGCTTCCCGCAGAACATCCACCACAACGTGCCCCGGGCCTCCGCCGCGCTGCTCCTCAACGACTACGAGACCGGCTACCCCTTCGCCTGTCTCGAAGCCTCCCAGATCAGCGCCGCCCGCACCGCCGCCTCCGCCGTGCTCGGCGCCGAGGAACTGCACGGCAGCCGCGACGCCCGCCGGATCACCGTCGTCGGCGCCGGCGTCATCGCCCGCAACATCGTCGAGTTCTTCGACGCGCAGGGCTGGACCGCCGACCGGTACGTCATCCACGACCGCGTCGCCGGCTACGCGGACGCGCTCCAGCGGCACGTGACGCGCCTCGGCCACCGGGCCGAGCGCGAGGACGACTTCGAGCGGGCCGTCGACGGCGCCGACGTCGTCGTCTTCGCCACCACGGCCGGCGCGCCCTGGGTCACCCGGCCCGGCACCTTCACCGCCGGACAGACCGTCCTGCACGTCTCGCTGCGCGACCTCGCCCCGGAGATCGTCGCCGAGTCCCAGAACATCCTCGACGACATCGACCACTGCATGACCGCCGGCACCTCCCCGCACCTCGCGGAACAGGCGTACGGCCACCGCGACTTCCTCGACGGCACCCTCGCCCAGGTGTTGCGCGGCGAGGTCAAGCCCGCGACCGGCCGGCCCCGCGTCTTCTCCCCGTTCGGCCTCGGCGTCCTCGACCTGGCGGTCGGCCTGAGCGTCTACCGCGCCGCCGTCGAGCGCGGACTGGCCGTCGCCGTACCGGACTTCTTCGGCGAGACCGAGCGCTGGGGCTAGCCACGCCGCCGAGACGCGCCCCCGCGCCCACCACCCCCGACCAGGAGAACCCGTCGTGACCACCCTTCCCGCCGCTCCGTCCGCACCCGCCTCCGCCGGCCGCGCCGCCGCCCCGGCCTGGGGCGCCGCCCGCTCCGCCGACATCGCCGCCCTCGCCGCGCGCTACGCCGAGAGCTTCCCCTGGTACGGCCGGCTGCTCGACGCCCGCGGTGTCCGCGGCTCCGGACGCCTGACGGACCTGCCGATCGTCGACCCGGCGCTGCTCACCGAGCACTACTACACCGCCGACCACGGGCATCTCCCCGACGCCTCCGCCTACTTCACCTCCGGCACCTCCACCGGACTGCGCAAGCGGATCCTCTACAGCCCCGCCGACGACGACGCCTACGCCGCCCAGCGCAAGGCGCTCTTCCAGGAGTTCGCCGGCGACCTCCCGGCCGGCTCGCCCGCCGTCGCCGACCTCGGCACCGGACACGCCGCCGCCTCCGCCCGCCGCATCTTCGAGGAGATGGGCTTCCGGGCCCACGACATCGACTTCCAGCTGCCCATCGAGCAGCACGTCGAGAAGCTCAACGCATGGCAGCCCGAGCTGCTCTTCACCATGCCGATGATCCTCGACCGGCTCATGCGCTCACCCGGACTCGCCATCGCGCCCCGCAGGATCATCGTGGTCGGCGACCTCGCCCCCGAGAACTGGCGCCGCCAGGTCGCCCGCCACTTCCGCATCGGCTTCGGCGAGGTGCTCGACCTCTTCGGCAGCATCGAGATCGGCGCCATCGCCCACCACGACGCGCGCACCGGCCTCTACCACTTCCACGACCACATCCTCCCCGAGGTCATCCCGCCCCACGAGCTGTACGCGGACGCCGGCGCGGGCACCCCGGGCGCCGGCGGCGGCAGCGGCGCCCTGCTCCTCACCTCCTTCACCCGCGCCTACTTCCCCGCCCTGCGCTACGTCACCGGCGACGTGATCACCGGACTGCAGGAGATCACCCTCGACGGCCGCACCGTCCACGCCTTCCAGCGCATCGACGGCCGGCTCGGCGGCGACTTCAAGCACGGCGAGCGGATCAGCAACCACGACGTCTGCGCCGCCATGGCCGAGGTGTTCCCGCGCCGGCCCTTCGAGGTCGCCAACGACGACGGGCTGCGCATCCGGGTCGTGACCGACCGCGTCACCGACCGCGAACTCAGTGCCCTCCGGCGCCTGTTGCGGGAGGCGGCACCGGACGTCGCCCAGATGATCGACTCCGGCCTGGTCGGTGAGATCGAGGTCGTCGCCGTGCCCGCCGACGGCATCGGGACCGACCACGCGAAGCGGCGCTTCGACGTGAAGGAGGGCTGAGCCATGTGCGGCATCGCCGGAACCGTCTCCTTCGGCACGGCCGAACCCCTCACCGGCTTCCCCGCCGCCGCCTGCGCCGCCATGGCGCACCGCGGCCCCGACGAGGAGGGCTACCACCACGACGCGCACGCCGCGCTCGGCATGTGCCGGCTCAGGGTCATCGGCCTCGCCGACGGCTCCCAGCCCGCGTACAGCGAGGACCGCGGCATCGTCGTCGTCCTCAACGGCGAGATCTACAACCACCGGGCGCTGCGCCGCTTCCTCGCCGACCGGGGCCGCCCGGTGCGCGGCGGCAGCGACGCGCACATCCTGCCCGCGCTGTACGAGGTGCTCGGCGAGGGTTTCGTCGACCGGCTGCACGGCATGTACTCGATCGCCGTGCACGACACCCGTACCGGCCGGCTGCTGCTCGTCACCGACCGGGTCGGCAAGAAGCCGCTGTTCTACACCCGGCTCGCGGACGGCACCGTGGTGTTCGCGTCCGAGCTGAACGCGCTGATGCGCCACCCGGGCATCGACCGGGCGATCGACCCGCTCGCCGTCGACCAGTACCTCTCCTACCGGGTCGTGCCCGCCCCGCACACCATCTACCGGGACGTGCGCAAGGTCGAGCCCGGCACCGTCCTCGACTTCGAGGCCGGCCGGCCCGAGAAGCAGCGCCGCTACTGGCGCTTCGAGTTCACCGCCGACCCGGCCGAGGCCGCGGACCCGCGCCGCGCCGTGGACACCGTCGACGCGCTGATCCAGCGGGCCGTCGCCGACCGCCTGGAGTCGGAGGTGCCGCTGGGCGCCATGCTCAGCGGCGGACTCGACTCCAGCCTCGTCGTCGCCGTCGCCGCCCGCCGGCTGGGCCGCCGTCTGCACACCTTCTCCGTCGGCTTCGAGCACGACGCCTTCGACGAGTCCGCGTACGCCCGGCTGGTCGCCGACCACTGCGGCACCGAGCACCACACGTACCGCATCGGCGTCGCCGACGCCCGGCGGTCCGTCGACCGGATCCTCACGCACATGGGCGAGCCGTACGCCTTCCCGTCCGCGATCGCCGCCGACTGCATGTACCGGCTGGCCCGCGAGCACGTCACCGTCGTCCTCACCGGCGACGGCTCCGACGAGATCTTCGCCGGCTACCGGCGCTACCGCACCTTCCAGCAACTTCCCGACATAGAACCGGCGTTGGCATCGAGGATCGACACCGAGGCGCTGGCCGCGGGCGACGGCTCCATCGCCGACCGCTACCAGGCCGTCCTCGTCGACGGAGTGCGCGGGGGACTCAAGCACCGCCTGTACGACCCCGCCTTCACCGCGCGGCTTCCCGAGTACCCCGTCAACCACCTGCGCGACCGCTTCGCCCGCACCGCCGCGCACCGGCCCGACCTCGACCGCGTCATGGAGGTCGACTGCGGCTTCTGGCTGCCCGACGCGCAGCTCGTCAAGATCGACCGGATGGCGATGGCCCACTCCGTCGAGCCGCGCAGCCCGCTCCTCGACCACCGGCTCATCGACTACGTCACCCGCATACCCGCGTCCGCCAAGCTCGTCGACGGCAACGAGAAGCTCCTGCTCAAGCAGGTCGCCGCCCGCTACGTGCCGGACTCCGTGATCCACCGGCCCAAGCAGGAGCTGGCCGTCCCGCTGGAGAGCTGGCTCGGCACCGCGCTGCGCCCCGACATCCAGGCCACGCTGCTGTCCGAATCGTCCCTGGAACGCGGCTACTTCGCCCCGGACGCGCTGCGCGCCTTCGTCACCGCCTTCCGCCCCGAGCACACCTACGCCCTGTGGACGCTCTACATGCTCGAGCGCTGGCACCAGCTGCACACCGACGCCCAGGCGGCCCCGGCCCCCGCGGCCTCCCTGCGCACCGCCGGCCGCTGACCCGCCGGCCGCCGACCCGCGGGCCCCTGCCCCGCCCGCCGGCCCCCTACCGGAAAGGACCCACCATGACCAGCGCCCCCGACCTCGCCGTCCCGGCCCGCGGCACGGCCATGCCCGCCGAGGCCGCCCGGCTCGCCGCGAGCTACGACCCCGAGCGCCTCCTCGCCGAACTCGACGCCGCCCGCACCCGCACCTGGGAGAAGCAGCGCGTCTACTCCGAGTCCGGAGTCGGCGCCGCCACCGACGTCGACTGGCGCTGCCTCGCGCTGCGCAGCCCCGGCGGCGACGGCACCCGCACCGACCCCGGCGGCCCCGGCCCGCGCGACTTCGCGCCCACCGAGTGGCTCGACGGCATGCCGTACGTCCGCGAGGTGCTCGACTCCATCCCGGCGCCGCTGCACGCCGTCCGCTTCATGGCGCTCGGCACCGACACCGTCGGCATCGACCACACCGACCCCAAGTACGGCCCGCGCTGGGGCGTGGCCCGGCTGCACGTCCCCGTCACCACCAACCCGAAGGCGCTGCTCGTCCTCGACGGCGTCACGCACCGCTGGCAGCCCGGCGAGTTCTGGTTCGGCGACTTCAGCCGGGTCCACCACGTCGAGAACACCGGCCCCGAGCCGCGCGTCCACCTCGTGATCGACGCGCTCGTCACGCCCGGCCTGGCCCGGGTCTTCCCCACCGAGTGGCAGGAGTACTTCGACTCCGGCGAGGTCCTCTGCAACCGCCCCAGCTGCGGCCAGCGCGCCGAGGAACGCACCCGCCTGGAGTGCTCGTTCGAGATCCCCACGAGCTTCCCGCTGTGGGAGGAGGCCGGCACCCTCGACGACGACCAGCCCTGGACCCGGGTCACCGTGCGCGACGACGGCACCCAGCTCGTCCTCCACCAGGGCGATCAGGCCACCGGCCAGCCGTACGCACTGGTCCACATCGACGCGAACGAGTACCGGCTCGCCGGCTGGAGCGAGGAGCGCACCCTCCAGCTCTTCCTCGACGGCATGCAGCCGCACGCCGTGCTGCGGATCCGCGAGGGCCGAACCGTCACCGAGCGGTCGGTGCCGGCGGTGCCCGGCCCGCGGAACGGCAACGGGCGGTGAACCGGTGAACAAGAACGCCCAGCCGCCCTGCCGGCCCCCCGCCCTGCTCCTGATCACCGATCTCGTGGTGATCTGCCGCCACCTCCAGCTGCTCACCGACGCCGAGAGCCGCGGCCTCGCCGTCCTCGCCGTCGTCGGCCCGGAGACCCCGGCCGACCGGCTCGCCGCGCACCGCGCCGACCCGGCCCACCCGCTGTCCCGGGCCACCGAGGTCGTCCACGTCCCCGACTGCTCGCTCGACACCCTCGTCGGCGCCGTCCACGGACTGCTGCGCGCCTACGACGTGAAGGCCCTGCTCAACTGCGGCGAGGTGTTCGCCGAACCCGCCGGCACGCTCGCCGAGGCGCTCGGACTGCCCGGCCCCGGCGCCCACGCGGCCCGCGTCTCCCGGAACAAGGTGCTCCAGCGGCTCGCCGCGCCCGACCTCGCCCCCCGCTGGACCCTGGTGGGCGCCGAGGCCCGGGCCGCCGCCCGCGAGACCGACGGGGACGACGGCGGCGCGGCCGAGGAAGCCCTCGGGCGCCTGCTCGGTGACGTACCGCTGCCCGCCGTGCTCAAGCCCGCCGGCCGGATGTCCAGCTCCGGCGTACGGGCCGTCGACACGCTCGCCGAACTCGGCGCCGAACTCGCCCACTACCCCGAGGACGAGACGCTGCTCCTGGAGGAGCGGGCCCGCGGCGCCGAGTACTCCGTCGAGGCCCTCGTCTACGCCGGCGAGACCGTCTGGGCGGGCGTCACCGCCAAGGACACCAACGAGTGCGCCACCCGCTGGTTCACCGAGACCGGCCACACCTCGCCCGCACCGGCGCTCGGCGCCGCCGACGAGGCCCGGCTCCTGGCGGCCAACGCGCGGCTCCTGGACGCCATCGGCTTCGGGACCGGGATGAGTCACGCCGAGTTCCGGCTCGGCCCCGACGGCGTCGTCCTGATGGAGGTCGCCGTCCGCCCGCCCGGCGACGCCATCACCAAGCTGTGGCACCTCGCCTCCGGGCGCCCCCTGGAGCCCGCGCTCCTCGACCTGGCCCTCGGGGAGCGGCCGCTGGTCGCCCCGGCCCGCCGCCGCGCCCGGCAGCTCTACCTGGACCATCCGCACGGCGCACTCGCCGACGTGACCTGCGACGAGACCGCCGCCTCCTGGATCACCCGGGACGGCGCCTGGCCCGAGTTCGTCCCCACCACGCCCGACGCCCCGCCCCGGCTCTGCGCCGTGATCGTCACCCGGGAGCCCGGCGACCGGCTCGGCGAACTCACCGACTCCGGCGGCCGCGCCGTGTCGATCGTCGTGGACGCCCCCGAGGGCGAGGACATCCACGCCGTCGCCGAACGCTTCGCCAAGACCGTCCGCGTCCGCACCCAGCCGAACAGGAGCACCCCATGACGCCCACCACGGACGCCGTCACCGGCCCCGGCCGGACCGAGCGGCGGCAGCGCGCCAACGCGGAGGCCGTCCGCCGGATCGTCGCCTCCGAGCCGGTCCTGGTGGACGTCCGCCCCGCGGGCGAGGTCCTGCCCGGCATGACCCCGCGCACCATCCTCACCTCCGGCGCCCCGATGGACTGGGCGTCCTACGAGGGCGGGCAGCGCACCGCCATCATCGGCGCCGTCCTCTTCGAGGGGCTCGCCGCCACCCCCGAGGAGGCCGACGCCCGCCTCGCCTCCGGCGACATCCGCGTCGAGCCCTGTCACGACCACGGCGCGGTGGGCTCGGTCAGCGGCGTCTGCTCGGCGTCCATGCCGGTCCTGGTCGTCGAGGACCGGGCCAACGGCACCACCGGGCACTGCCGGATGAACGAGGGCATCGCCCGCGAGTCGCTCACCTTCGGCGTCAGCAACGACGCCGTCCTGAAGCAGATGGCGTACGTACGGGACGTCATCGCGCCCACGCTCGCCGAGGCCGTCCGCTCGGTCGGCGGGATCCCGCTCCAGCCCGTCATCCGGCGCGCCCTCAACATGGGCGACGACCTGCACAGCCGCAACATCGCGGCCTCGCTGATCTTCCGGGCCAGGATCCAGGAGGCGCTGCTCGCCGCGCGGGACCTCGTCGACGACCGGCGGGCGCTCGACCTGTCGGTGTTCCTCACCGAGTCCGAGTACTTCTTCCTGCACCTGTCGATGGCCGCCGGCAAGGCCGCCGCCGACGCCGCGTCCGGCATCGCCGGCAGCAGCGTCGTCACCGCGATGACCGTCAGCGGCAAGGAGTTCGCGCTGCGGCTCTCCGGCACCGGCGACCGGTGGTTCCGGCACCCGCTGCCGCCCATCACGAGCCTGCCCATCAAGCTCTTCGACGGTTTCACCCCGGACGACCTGGCCTTCATGGGCGGCGAGTCCACGATCACCGAGACCATCGGCCTCGGCGGGATGGCCGCGGCGGCCGCCATGCCCATGCAGGACTACTCGGCCGGCTCACCCGAGGGCATGGTCGAGCAGACCCACCGGATGTACCGGATCACGCTCGCCGAACACCCGGTCTACCGCATCCCGTTCCTCCGCTTCCGCGGCACGCCCACCGGCATCGACGCCCGCCTGGTCGCCGACACCGGCATCCCGCCCGTGATCCACATGGGCGCCTCGCACCGCGACGGCGGACACATCGGCGCCGGGCTCTTCCTGCCCCCGCTCGCCCCCTTCCAGGCCGCGCTCGACGCCCTGGACGCGCTCGACCCCGATCCGCACGCCCCCCACGCCACCCCCGAGGACCACGCATGACCCACTCGACCGACCACCGGTCCAAGGCCGCGACCGAGCCCGCCGGAGCCGCGGCCGCCCCCGCCGGACGCACCCCGGCGCGCTACTGGCTGGCCACCGTCTCCCTCTCCCTGGCCGTCTTCGCCTTCACCACGACCGAGATGGTCCCGATCGGCCTGCTCACCGCCATCGGCCCCGACCTCGACGTCTCCACCGGCACCACCGGCCTCGCCGTCACGCTCTTCGGCGGCATCGCGGGCCTCGCCGCCCCGTTCATGACCAGCTTCACCCGCACCGTCGACCGCCGGCTGCTCATGCTGGTGCTCGCCCTCGTCCTCATCGCGGGCAACGAACTCACCGCGCTCGCACCGAACTTCGCGGTCCTGATGACGGCCCGGGTGGTGCTCGGCTTCGCCCACGGCCTGATGTGGTCCATCGCCGCCAGCATCGCCCTGCGCCTGGTCGCGCCCAAGGACGCCGTCCGCGCCACCTCCGTGGTCTTCGGCGGCATCTCCGTCGCCTCCGTGATCGGCGTCCCGCTCGGCACGTTCATCGGCGAACACACCGACTGGCGCACCGTGTTCCACGCCATCGCCGGGCTCGGCGTCGTCTTCCTGGTCGCCGCCGCCGTGCTGCTGCCCAAGCTGCCGTCCACCAACGCCGCCCGCGTGGCCGACCTGCCCCGGCTGCTGAGGAACGGCAACATCCTCACCGCCGTCGTCATCACCGTCCTCGTCGTCGCCGGGCACTTCGCCGCCTACACCTACCTCGCCCCCTATCTGGAGCAGCGGGCCGGCATCGACCCGAAGATGATCAGCACGATGCTGCTCGTGTACGGAGTCGCCGGCGTCGCCGGCAACTTCGTGGGCGGCGCCGCGGCCGCCCGCAACCTGCGCGGCACCCTGCTCGTCGCCATCGCCGTGCTCACCGCGACCCTGGTCGCACTGCTCGCCGTCGGCCGCTTCCAGCCGGGCGTCTATCTGCTCCTGGTGCTGTGGGGCCTGTCCTTCACCGCCATTCCGGTCTGCGTCCAGACCGTGGTCTTCACCTACGCCGGCGACTCGCCCGAGGCGGCGACCTCGCTGTTCGTCCTCGGCTTCAACGTCTCCGTCGGCCTCGGCTCGCTCGTCGGCGGCCTCATCGTGGACAACGCCGGCCTCACGGCGGTCTTCGTCACCGGCGCCGTCCTGGCCGTGCTCGCCCTGCTCAACGTGGCGCGGCTGAAGAAGGAGGCGACGGCATGACCCCGGCCGCCGCGCCGGAGGCCGTACCGGACACCGAGCTCGGGCTGCTCCCGTCCGCCCGGCCCGTCACCTTCGTCGACGCCGACGGCAACGCCGTGCCGCCCGGGCCCCGGCCCTACCCCGTACCCGACGACACCGAACTCCTCACCGCCCACCGCGCCCTCGTCACCGGCCGGCGCCTCGACCAGCAGGCCACCAACCTGGCCAAACAGGGCGAACTCGCCGTCTACCCCTCGTCGGCCGGCCAGGAGGCCTGCCAGATCGGGGCCGCGCTCGCGCTCGGCCCGCGCGACTGGCTGTTCCCCACCTACCGCGACTGCGTGGCGGTCATGACCCGGGGCGTCGACCCCGTCGAGACCCTCACCCTCATGCGCGGCGACTGGCACTGCGGCTACGACCCCGTCGCCCACCGCGTCGCCCCCCAGTGCACCCCGCTCGCCACCCAGGCGCCGCACGCCGTCGGCCTCGCCCACGCCGCCCGGCTGCGCGGCGAGGACACCGTCGCCCTGGTGCTCATCGGCGACGGGGCCACCAGCGAGGGCGACTTCCACGAGGCGCTGAACTTCGCCGCCGTCTTCAAGGCGCCCGTCGTCTTCCTCGTCCAGAACAACGGCTACGCCATCTCGGTGCCGCTCGACCGCCAGACGGCCGCGCCCTCCCTCGCCCACAAGGGCATCGGCTACGGGATGCCCGGCGAACGCGTCGACGGAAACGACGTCGCCGCCGTCCTCGGCGTGCTGCGCCACGCCGTCGAGCGCGCCCGCGCCGGCGCCGGCCCCATGCTCGTCGAGGCGCACACCTACCGCGTGGAGCCCCACTCCAACGCCGACGACGCCGGCCGCTACCGGGAGGCCGACGAGGTCGCCCGGTGGCGCCGGCGCGACCCGATCGCCCGCCTGGAGACCTACCTCACGGCCCGCGGACTGCTCGACGAGGCCGGCATCCGGGCCGCCGCCGACGCGGCCGAGGAACGCGCGGCGGCGCTGCGCACCGGCCTCGTCCGCTCCGGCCCGCCGTCACCGGAGGCGCTGCTCAGCCAGGTGACGGCCGACGACTCCGCCCAACTCGCCCGCGACCTCGCCCTGGTGCGGCGCGAACTCCTTGACGAGGACGACACCCCATGACCCTTGTGACCGAGACCGGCGCCCGGCCCGCGATACCGGCCGGGCCGCCCGCGCCCGCCGCCCCCGCCGCCGTACCGGCCCTGCGCCCCACCTCCATGGCCGAGGCCCTCAACCGCGCCCTCGTCCACGCCATGGCCTCCGACGACTCGGTCGTCGTCTTCGGCGAGGACGTGGGCCGGCTCGGCGGCGTCTTCCGCATCACCGACGGCCTGCAGTCCGCCTTCGGCGCCGAACGCTGCTTCGACACCCCGCTCGCCGAGTCCGCGATCGTCGGCATGGCCGTGGGGATGGCGATGAACGGCTTCCGCCCGGTGGTGGAGATGCAGTTCGACGCCTTCGCGCTGCCCGCCTTCGAGCAGGTCGTCGGCCATGTCGCCAAGATGCGCAACCGCACCCGCGGCCGGCTGCCGCTCCCCATGGTCATCCGGGTCCCGTACGGGGGCGGCATCGGCGGCGTCGAGCACCACAGCGACTCCTCCGAGAGCTACTACGCGCACACGGCCGGGATCACCGTCGTCGCCCCGGCCACCGTCGCCGACGCCTACAGCCTGCTCCGCGACGCCATCGACCACCCCGACCCGGTGGTCTTCCTGGAGCCCAAGCGGCTGTACTGGTCCCGCCAGGAGGCCGCCCTGCCGGCCCGTACCGAACCCCTCGGCGCGGCCGTCGTCCGCAGGCCGGGCACCGACGCCACCCTGATCGCGTACGGGCCCGCCGTGCCGGTCGCCCTCGAAGCCGCCGAGACCGCCGCCGAGGAGGGCCGCGACCTCGAAGTCGTGGACCTGCGCAGCGTGGCACCGTTCGACGAGGAAACCGTCGTGGAGAGCGTCCGGCGCACCGGCCGGGCCGTCGTGGTGGCCGAGGCGTCCGGCTTCGCGTCGATCGCCGCCGAGCTCGCCGCCCGCGTCACCGAGCGCTGCTTCCACCATCTGCACGCTCCCGTGCGGAGGGTGACGGGACTCCACATCCCCTATCCGCCGCCCAAGCTGGAGCGCCATCACCTGCCCGACGCCGACCGGATCCTCGACGCCGTCGACTCGCTGCAGTGGGAGGACGGGGCGTGAGCGCGCGCGAGTTCCGGCTGCCCGACCTGGGGGAGGGCCTGGTCGACGCGGAGATCGTCCGCTGGCTGGTCGCCGTAGGGGACACCGTCGCCGTCGACCAGCCGCTCGTCGAGGTGGAGACCGCCAAGTCCGTCGTCGAGGTGCCCTCCCCGTACGCCGGTGTCGTCGTCGCCCTGCACGCCCCCGAGGGCGGCACCGTCGCCGTCGACGCGCCGCTCCTCACCGTCGGCGACACCGCGGGCGCGCCGGCCCAACAGGGCTCCGGCAACGTCCTGGTCGGCTACGGGACCGCACCCGACGCGGGTACGAAGGGCCGCCGGCGCCGGCGCGCGACGGCGGCGCACGCCCCGCGGCAGGCCGCCGGGAGCAGCACCCCGGCCCGTGCCGGCGTCGCCCGCCCGGCCGTCTCGGCCGTGCCCGCGGTCCTCTCGCCGGTCGTGCGCCGGCTGGCCGCCGACCGCGGCCTGGACCTGCGCACCCTCCGGGGCACCGGGCCCGGCGGACTCATCACCCGCAGCGACGTCGAGGCCGCCGCCCCGCCCGCCGGCACCGGCACCGCCTCCGTCACCACGGCCGCCTCCGGCACCGACACGACCGTGCCCGGCGGCCCCGCCGTCGCCTCCCGCATCCCGCTCACCGGCGTCCGCCGGACCATCGCCGAGCGCCTCACCCGCTCCGCCGCCGTGCCCACCGCCACGGTGTGGGTCGACGCGGACGTCACCGAGCTCGTCCGACTCCGCGACACCCTGCGCGCCCGCTCCGCCGACGCGCCCGGGCTGCTCGCCCTGCTCGCCCGGATCACCGTCTCCGGACTGCGGCGCTTCCCCGGCCTCAACGCCTCCGTCCACGGCGACGAGATCGTGCGCTACGCCGACGTCGACCTCGGCATCGCCGCCCAGACGCCCCGCGGACTGCTCGTCCCCGTGGTCCGCGGGGCCGGCCGGCTGACCGCCACCGAGACCCAGCGCGAGATCACCCGGCTGGTGGCCGCCGCCCGGTCCGGCGAACTGCCGCCGACCGAACTGACCGGCTCGACCTTCACGTTGAACAACTACGGCGGATTCGGCGTCGACGGCAGCTCACCGCTGCTCAACCCGCCCGAGGCCGGGATCCTCGGCGTCGGCCGGATCCTGGCCCGGCCATGGGTCGTCGACGGACAGCTGACCGTACGTCAGATCTGCCAGTTCGCCCTGGTCTTCGACCACCGGGTCTGCGACGGCGAGACCGCCGGCGGATTCCTCCGCCACGTCGCCGACCTCGCGGAACACCCCGCCCTCGCCCTCGCCGACCACTGACAGCCGCACCTTCACCTGCACACACCGTCACCCGCCACCCCCCACCCCCGTGCCGCCGCGTGCGGAGAACGGAGCCCCCGTGACCCTCTCCCCGGCCTCGTCCGCCGACCGGGCGGGCCTCGTCCCCGAGCTCGCGGCCGACGAGCTCGCCGCCCTCCAGCTGCGCCGCCTGCGCCGGACCCTGCGCCACGCCTACGACCACGTGCCCTTCTACCGCACCTCGTTCGACGCGGCCGGCGTCACCCCCGAGGACTGCCGCACCCTCGCCGACCTCGCCCGCTTCCCCTTCACCACCAAGGCCGACCTGCGCGCCAACTACCCGCTCGGCCTCTGCGCGGTCCCCGAGGAACGGATCAGCCGCATCCACGCCTCCAGCGGCACCACCGGACAGCCCACGATCGTCCCCTACACCGACGGCGACGTGGACCGCTGGTCCGACCTGGTGGCCCGCTGCCTGCGCGCCGCCGGCGTCCGCCCCGGCGACCGGGTCCACATCGCCTACGGCTACGGCCTGTTCACCGGCGGCCTCGGCGCCCACTACGGCGCCGAACGCCTCGGCTGCACGGTCGTCCCGGCGTCCGTCGCGATGACCGGCCGCCAGGTCGGCCTCATCCGCGACCTGCGCCCCACGGTGATCATGGCCACCCCCTCCTACCTGCTCACGCTGCTCGACGAGTGCGAACGGCAGGGCATCGATCCGCGCTCCACCTCGCTGCGCGTCGGCCTCCTCGGCGCCGAGCCGTGGACCGAGTCCATGCGCGCCGAGATCGAGGAGCGGGCCGGCATCGACGCGGTCGACATCTACGGCCTGTCGGAGGCGCTCGGCCCCGGCGTCGCCGGCGAGAGCGTGCGCACCAAGGACGGCGTGCACCTCTGGGAGGACCACTTCCTGCCCGAGGTCGTCGACCCGGCCAGCCTCGCCGTGCAGCACGACGGCAGCCCGGGCGAACTCGTCCTCACCTCCCTCACCAAGGAGGCCATGCCCGTCATCCGCTACCGCACCCGCGACCTCACCCGGCTGCTGCCCGGCACCGCCTTCGGCACCTTCCGGCGCCTGGAACGGGTCCACGGACGCAGCGACGACATGCTCGTCGTGCGCGGAGTCAACCTCTTCCCGTCCCAGGTGGAGGAGGCGGTGCTGCGCACCGACGGCCTGGCCCCGCACTTCCGCGTCGAACTCACCCGCGAGGGACGCCTGGACCGCGTCACCGTACGGGCCGAGGCCCACTCCGCCGCCACCGGCGAGCGGGAACGCACCGAGGCGGGCCGGGCCCTGGTGCGCGCGCTGCGCGAGATCACCGGGCTCGGCATGGCCGTCGAGGTGTGCGAGCCCGGCAGCCTGGAGCGCTCGAAGGGCAAGCTCGACCGGGTCCGGGACCGGCGCGGCACCGACGCCGCGGGCACGGACACCGCGGGAGCGAACACCGCGGGCTCCCCGTGGCGGATACGGTGACCGCCGCCGCCCCGGCCCGCCCCCGCCGCGCGGGCCGGCTCCCGCACAGCCGGGCGACGCTGCTCGACTGCGCCGTGCAGGCGTTCGTCGAGCGCGGCTACGAGGGCACCAGCATGGAGCACCTCGCCGCCCGCCTCAGCATCTCCAAGTCGTCCATCTACCACCACGTCCTGGGCAAGGCGGAGCTGTACGTCCAGGCCCTCGACGAGGCCGCCGCGCGCTTCGCGCCCGTGCTCGACGCGGTGGCCGCGCCCCGCGCCGCCCACCGGGGCACGGACCGCCTCGCCCACTTCGTACGGACGGCGCTCGAACTGCCGGACGACGGGCGGGCGCGCCTCGAACTGCTCCTGAGCATCCGCGACGGCCGGGAGGAGGCGCCGGGCCGAGAGCGACGACGGTGAGCTGTACTCGCTCTCCGGCGGCGATCCGCTGCC
>NZ_JBSGIW010000038.1:0-64644 GCF_053605265.1 Streptomyces sp. NPDC003943
TTCCGTAGTTATCCCCGTTTGACTTCCTCCATGGGCCCCGCCACCTCCCCCCGGCCCCGGGCCCCTTCTCCGTGTCCGGCTACGTCACTCGCCGCTCTCCCGACGCACCGAGAGCAGGTCCTCCAGCTGCTCCTCGCGCGCCTGCGTGGCCACGAACAGCAGCTCGTCGCCCGCCTCCAGAGTCTCCTCCGCGCTCGGCGTGAGGACCCGGGAGCCGCGGATGATGGTGACCAGGGAGGTGTCCTGCGGCCAGGCCACCTCGCCGACCTGCGTGCCCGCGATCGCTGACTCCGGCGGGAGCGTCAGCTCCACCAGGTTGGCGTCGCCGTGGCTGAAGCGCAGCAGCCGGACCAGGTCGCCGACGCTCACCGCCTCCTCCACCAGGGCCGACATCAGGCGTGGCGTCGAGACGGCGACGTCCACGCCCCACGCCTCGTTGAACAGCCACTCGTTCTTCGGGTTGTTGACCCTGGCGACCACGCGCGGCACGCCGTACTCGGTCTTGGCGAGCAGCGAGACGACCAGGTTCACCTTGTCGTCGCCGGTCGCCGCGATGACGACGTTGCAGCGCTGCAGCGCGGCCTCGTCGAGCGAGGTGATCTCGCAGGCGTCGGCGAGCAGCCACTCCGCCTGCGGCACCCGCTCCACCGAGATGGCGGTCGGCGCCTTGTCGATGAGGAGGACCTCGTGCCCGTTCTCCAGGAGCTCGCCCGCGATGGAACGGCCCACCGCGCCGGCGCCCGCAATAGCGACACGCATCAGTGACCGCCCTCCTCGGGACCCTCGGCGAAGGCCGCCTCGACCTTGTCGATCTCGTCCGTCCGCATCATCACGTGCACGAGGTCGCCCTCCTGCAGCACCGTCTGCGAGGTCGGCAGAATCGCTTCGCCCAGTCGGGTGAGAAACGCCACCCGCACCCCGGTCTCCTCCTGGAGCCGGCTGATCTTGTGACCGATCCACGCCGGGGCCGTGTGCACCTCGGCGAGCTGCACACCGCCGCTCGGGTCACGCCACAGCGGCTCCGCGCCCGACGGCAGCAGCCGCCGCAGCATCTGGTCGGCGGTCCAGCGGACGGTCGCGACCGTCGGGATGCCGAGGCGCTGGTAGACCTCGGCACGCCGCGGGTCGTAGATACGGGCGGCCACGTTCTCGATGCCGAACATCTCGCGCGCGACCCGCGCGGCGATGATGTTCGAGTTGTCGCCGCTGCTCACCGCGGCGAAGGCGCCGGCCTCCTCGATGCCCGCCTCACGCAGCGTGTCCTGGTCGAAGCCCACGCCCGTGACCCGGCGGCCGCCGAAGCCCGAGCCCAGACGGCGGAAAGCCGTCGGGTCCTGGTCCACGACCGCGACCGTGTGGCCCTGCTGCTCCAGGGTCTGCGCGAGAGCGGCGCCCACTCGCCCGCAGCCCATGATGACGATGTGCACGTCCCCTTACCCCGCACTCCTGATCGCCCTGTTGACCTGCGAAAACACCCTGATCACAACTTTCCTCGCCCGACTGCCCGGGCTGCGGCGGACAACGCACACGCGTGCTGTCCGGTCCGAGCTTAAGCGGCGACGCCGGGCGGGACCTCACCGGCGGTGGTAACCAGGGAGATTCCGTGCGGATGGGGGTGGGGGGTCACACGGCTCATTTCGAACGCTTACGATCCTCTGTTGTGTCCAAACTGACCGACGTGCCCAAACGGATCCTGATCGGGCGGGCCCTGCGCAGCGACAAGCTCGGCGAGACCCTGCTCTCCAAGCGGATCGCCCTTCCCGTCTTCGCCTCCGACCCGCTGTCCTCGGTGGCGTACGCGCCCGGTGAGGTGCTTCTCGTCCTCTCCGTGGCGGGCCTGTCGGCCTACCACTTCAGTCCCTGGATCGCCCTCGCGGTCGTGGTCCTGATGTTCACGGTCGTCGCCTCGTACCGGCAGAACGTGCACGCGTACCCGAGCGGCGGCGGCGACTACGAGGTCGCGACCGTCAACCTCGGACCGAAGGCCGGACTCACCGTCGCGAGCGCCCTGCTCGTCGACTACGTCCTGACCGTCGCCGTCTCGATCTCCTCCGGCATCGAGAACCTCGGCTCCGCCGTGCCGTTCGTCGTCGAGCACAAGGTGGCCTCGGCCATCGCCGTGATCGTGCTGCTGACCCTGATGAACCTCCGCGGGGTCAAGGAGTCCGGCAGCCTCTTCGCCATTCCGACCTACGTCTTCGTCTTCGGCGTCTTCGTCATGATCGGCTGGGGCGCCTGGCGCGGCCTCGTCCTCGGCGACACCATGACCGCCCCCACCGCCGGATTCGAGATCCACGCCGAGAAGGGCGGCCTGGCGGGCTTCGCGCTGGTCTTCCTGCTGCTGCGGGCCTTCTCCTCGGGCTGTGCCGCCCTCACCGGCGTCGAGGCCATCTCCAACGGTGTGCCCGCCTTCCGCAAGCCCAAGTCGAAGAACGCCGCCACCACGCTCGCGCTCATGGGCGGCCTGGCCGTCACCATGTTCTGCGGCATCATCTTCCTGGCCATGGCCACGGACGTGCGGATGGCCGAGAACCCGGCCACCGACCTCCTCAACCACGGCAAGCCGCTGGGCGAGTCCTACGTCCAGGACCCGGTCATCTCGCAGGTCGCGGCCGCCGTCTTCGGCGACGGAACGTTCTTCTTCGTGCTGCTCGCCGCCGCCACCGCGCTCGTCCTCTTCCTGGCCGCCAACACGGCGTACAACGGCTTCCCGCTCCTCGGCTCGATCCTCGCCCAGGACCGCTACCTGCCGCGCCAGCTGCACACCCGCGGCGACCGCCTCGCCTTCTCCAACGGCATCGTGCTGCTCGCCGGCGCCGCCGCGCTCCTCGTCTGGATCTACGGGGCCGACTCGACCCGCCTGATCCAGCTGTACATCGTCGGCGTCTTCGTCTCCTTCACCCTCAGCCAGACCGGCATGGTCCGGCACTGGAACCGCCACCTGGCGACGGAGACGGAGCCGGCCAAGCGCCGCCACATGATCCGCTCCCGCGCGATCAACGCCTTCGGCGCCTTCTTCACCGGCCTCGTCCTGGTCGTCGTCCTCGCCACCAAGTTCACCCACGGTGCCTGGGTCGCCCTGCTCGGCATGGTGATCTTCTACGTGACGATGACCGCGATCCGCCGGCACTACGACGCGGTCGCGGCGGAGATCGCCGCCGCCGAGGAGCGCCCCGACGAGTACGTGCGGCCCTCCCAGGTCCACTCCGTCGTCCTGGTCTCCAAGCTCCACAAGCCCACCCTGCGCGCCCTGGCCTACGCCAAGCTGATGCACCCGAGCGGCCTCGAGGCGATCACCGTCAACGTCGACGCGGCCGAGACCAAGGCGCTCAAGGAGGAGTGGGAGCGGCGCGGCATCAACGTACCGCTGAAGATCCTCGACTCGCCGTACCGCGAGATCACCCGGCCGGTCATCGAGTACGTCAAGAACATGCGCCAGGAGAGCCCGCGCGACGCCGTCTCCGTCTACATCCCGGAGTACGTGGTCGGCCACTGGTACGAGCACCTGCTGCACAACCAGAGCGCGCTGCGCCTCAAGGGCCGGCTGCTGTTCACGCCGGGCGTGATGGTGACCTCCGTGCCGTACCAGCTCCAGTCCTCCGAGGCCGCGAAGCAGCGGGCGCGCAGGCGCCAGGAGTGGAGCGCGCCGGGTGCGGTGCGCCGCGGCCCGGTGGAGAAGGGCCAGAAGGAAGCGGCGGGGAAGAACAAGTAGACTGGTGGGCTGCTGTCAACGGCAGCCCACCTTTCTTTCTGTCGTTTCCCCTCGTCTTCGCACTCTCGCCCCTGGAGCCCCTGGTCATGCAGAACACGCCTGTCTCTTCGCTGATCGGGGAGGAGTACGAGGTCGAGGTCGGCCCGGTGGCCCACGGCGGCCACTGCATCGCACGCACCGAGGAGGGCCGGGTGCTCTTCGTCCGGCACGCGCTGCCGGGCGAGCGGGTCCGGGCCCGGGTGACCGAGGGCGAGGAGACCTCGCGCTTCCTGCGCGCCGACGCCGTCGAGATCCTCCAGGCGTCCAAGGACCGGATCGAGGCCCCATGCCCCTTCTCCGGCCCCGGCAAGTGCGGCGGCTGCGACTGGCAGCACGCCAAGCCGGGCGCCCAGCGCCGCCTCAAGGGCGAGGTCGTCGCCGAGCAGCTGAAGCGGCTCGCCGGTCTCACCCCGGAGGAGGCCGGCTGGGACGGCACGGTCGTCCCGGCCGAGGGCGACAAGCTGCCCGCCGGCGAGGTGCCGCAGTGGCGCACCCGCGTCCAGTACGCGGTCGACGCCGAGGGCCACGCGGGCCTGCGCAAGCACCGCTCGCACGAGGTCGAGGTCGTCGACCACTGCATGATCGCGGCTGAGGGCGTCTCGGAGCTCGGCATCGAGAAGCGCACCTGGGAGGGCATGGCCTCCATCGAGGCCATCGCGGCCACCGGCTCGCAGGACCGCCAGGTCATCCTGACCCCGCGCCCGGGCGCCCGGCTGCCCATCGTCGAGCTGGACAAGCCGGTCTCGGTCATGCGCGTCGGCGAGAAGGACGGCGGCGTCCACCGTGTCCACGGCCGCCCCTTCGTCCGCGAGCGCGCCGACGACCGCACCTACCGCGTCGGCAACGGCGGCTTCTGGCAGGTCCACCCGAAGGCCGCCGACACCCTCGTCCGCGCCGTCATGCAGGGCCTCCTCCCGCGCAAGGGCGAGACCGCCCTCGACCTCTACTGCGGCGTCGGCCTCTTCGCCGGCGCGCTCGCCGACCGCCTCGGCGACAACGGCGCCGTCCTCGGCATCGAGTCCGGCAAGCGCGCGGTGGAGGACGCCCGCCACAACCTCGCCGACTTCCCCCGGGTCCGCATCGAACAGGGCAAGGTCGAGTCCGTCCTCCCCCGCACCGGCATCACCGACGTCGACCTCATCGTCCTCGACCCGCCCCGCGCGGGCGCCGGCAAGCAGACCGTCCACCACCTGACCGCCCTCGGCGCCCGCCGCATCGCCTACGTGGCATGCGACCCGGCGGCCCTGGCGCGGGACCTGGGCTACTTCATGGAGAGCGGCTACAGGGTGCGGACGCTGCGGGCGTTCGACCTGTTCCCGATGACGCATCATGTGGAGTGCGTGGCGATCCTGGAGCCGGTGAAGTAAGGCTCGACGTGTGACCCGACCGCCCGGGTCACCGCGCCCGGGGCAGCTCACGGGTGCCCTGGGTGTCGGTAAACGGAGGCGACGCCTTCGGCGGGCGTCGTGGCGTGGGCCGCGGCACGTTCCGGGCGTGGACGCGGCGGAGGATCCCCGGGGCTGACCACAGTCATGCCGGGGCTCTCGGCGGCGGTGTCGGCGTAGACCGAGGTCGCCCATTCGACGCGCTGGACGACGACACCGTTCGGGTCGGTCACCTGGAACAGGCGCTCGCCCCGGGGCTCATCGCGCAGCGGCATGGTCGTGGTGACGGGGCGCCCGCCGAGCGCCGCACGGCCGACAGACCCTCGACCTCTGCACCGCCCTCCCGTCCCCGAGGCCGACGAGATCCGCACCTTCCTCACCGGGCTGCCGCCGACCGCGAACGCGGCCGAACCGCCGGAGGCGTCACCGCCGACCAGTGGTCCTGACGCTCCGGCCCACGAACCGGGCGTTCTCGCACGAGTGGACGGCAAGGGACGGCTGGACGGCACCTCCGTCACCCCGTGCGCATCCGGCAGACGACATTCCGCGGAATCCGGGACGTAGGAGTGTGAAGACAGTACGCCGGCGACGTGTGTGCCCGCCGGCCGAGCAAGGAGGGCGCGATGACCGTCTCCGTCGTTCTGTACACCTCTGACCTCAGGGTCCACGATCATCCGCCGCTGAGGGCGGCGCACGACGGAGCGGGGGAAGTGGTGCCGGTCTTCGTCCGTGACCCGGCCGTGGACCGGGCGGGGTTCGCGGTGCCCAACCGGCTGGCCTTCCTCGCGGACTGCCTCGCGGACCTCGACCGGGGGCTGAAGGACCGTGGCGGCCGTCTCGTGGTGCGCGAGGGCGACACGGTGACCGAGGTCAGGGACCTGGTACGGCAGACCGGAGCGGGCGAGGTCCACATGGCCGCCGGGGTGACGGGTTTCGCCACGGCGAGGGAGGCACGGTTGCGCACGGTGCTCGAGTCGGACGGGTGCCGGCTGTACGTGCACGACGGCGTGACCGGCGTCGTGCCGCCCGGAGACCTCACGCCGCACGGCTCGGACCACTTCGCCGTGTTCACGCCCTACTACAGGCGCTGGGCCCATGAACCCGCCCGGGCGCCTCTGGCCGCCCCCAGGACGGTGCGGGTGCCCTCGGACGTGCGGTCGGAGCGGATGCCCCGGCGTTCCGGGATCGCGGACGTGTCGCCGGGCCTCGCCGCAGGAGGGGAGAGCGAAGGGCGCAGGCGGCTCAATTCCTGGCTTTCGGAGCACGTCGACGCGTACGAGGAAGGCCACGACGACCTGGCGGCGGACCTCACGTCCCGGCTCTCGCCGTATCTCCACTTCGGTGCCGTCTCCGCCGTCGAGGCCGTGCACCGGGCGAGGAAGCGTGGCGGCGCCGGGGCGGAGGCGTTCGTGCGGCAGTTGTGCTGGCGCGACTTCCACCATCAGGTGCTGGCCGCCCGGCCGGAGGCTTCAGGCGCGGACTACCGCCCTCGTCACGACCGCTGGAGGCGGGGCGCCGAGGCCGAGGCGGACCTCGCGGCCTGGCGCGAGGGGCGAACCGGCTACCCCGTGGTCGACGCGGCCATGCGGCAACTCGCCCACGAGGGCTGGATGCACAACCGCGGCCGGCTGATCGCCGCCTCCTTCCTGACCAAGACGCTCTACATCGACTGGCGCGAGGGCGCGCGCCACTTCCTCGGCCTGCTGGTGGACGGCGACGTGGCGAACAACCAGCTCAACTGGCAGTGGGTCGCCGGCACCGGCACGGACACCCGGCCCCAGCGCGTCCTGAACCCGGTGCGGCAGGGCAAGCGGTACGACCCCGACGGCAGCTACGTCCGGCGCTGGGTTCCCGAACTCGCCGGGCTCGACGGACCGGCCGTCCACGAGCCGTGGCGGCTCACCGGGCTCGACCGGGCGGCCCTCGACTACCCGGACCCGCTGGTCGAGCTCTCCGACGGCCTGGCGCGTTTCCGCCAGGCCCGGGGCGTCGCCTGAGTTCCTACTCCCGACCGCGGCCGATTGCGATGCGCTTTTTGATGCGCAAACGATGCGAGTCGATCGGCAGGGTCGACCGCACACCGACTTCCGCGACGGCTCGTCGGCCGGGGACCCGCCCGGCTCCACCGGCTCCACCGGATCCGCCGGCTCCGTCGGCTCGGCCCGCCGGGCCGCTGATGCCGCGGCGGCCTACGGCCCCGCCTCGGGCCCGTAGGCGCCGAGCGGCGCGTGCTGCCTCCGCGGGCGGGACGCCGGTCGGTACACCACTCCGCCATCGCTGCGGAAACGATGCGACCCGTTCCCCGGAAGGTCGGGAGGATCCGCATCGCGCCTCCGCATCCGCATCCGAGGGCGCCGTTTCCGGCGAACAACCCGCAGAGGGCGTGTACGTCCCGGCAATGAGTGAAACGGATCGGCGCATGGCTCCTTCCACACCGAACGAGGGCACTCGCTGCCTGGTCACCGGCGCGAGCGGCTACATCGGCGGCCGCCTCGTACCCGAGCTGCTCGACAGTGGTTACCGTGTGCGCTGCCTCGCCCGGCATCCGGCCAAGCTCCGCGACTTCCCGTGGACCGCCCGGGCGGAGATCGTGCGCGGTGACGTGACCGACGCCGCGAGCCTCCGCGAGGCCCTCGCCGGAGTCGACGTGGCCTACTACCTGGTCCACTCCATGAACTCCACGGCGGACTTCGAGAACACCGACCGGCTCGCCGCCCGCACCTTCGCCGCCGAGGCCCGTTCCGCCGGCGTGCGGCGCATCGTCTACCTGGGCGGCCTGACCCCGCGCGGAGTGCCCGTCGACCGTCTTTCGCCGCACCTGCGCTCCCGTACCGAGGTGGGCCGCATCCTCCTCGACTCGGGGGTGCCCACCACCGTCCTGCGGGCCGCCGTCGTCATCGGCTCGGGGTCGGCCTCCTTCGAGATGCTCCGGTACCTGACGGAACGGCTGCCCGTCATGGTCACGCCGAGCTGGGTCGGCAGCCTGGTCCAGCCCATCGCCGTCCGCGACGTGCTGACGTACCTGGTGGCCGCGGCCGCCATGCCCCCGGGCATCAGCCGGACCTTCGACATCGGTGGCCCCGACGTGCTCACCTACCGCGACATGATGGTGCGGTACGCGGCGGTCGCCGGGCTCCGCCGGCGTCTCATCGTTCCCGTGCCCGTCCTCACCCCGAGGTTGTCCAGCCAATGGATCGGCCTGGTCACACCGGTCCCGGCGGCCCTGGCGCGACCGCTCACCGAGTCGCTGCGGCACGAGGTGGTCTGCACCGAGAACGACATCAAGCGGTACGCCCCGGACGGCCCCGGAACGCCGATCCCGTTCGAAAGGGCTCTCCGGCTCGCCCTCCGCCGGGTACGAGACGCGGAGGTCACCACCCGATGGTCCTCCGCCTCGCCGCCCGGGGCGCCGAGCGATCCGCTGCCGACGGACCCCGGCTGGGCCGGCGGCAGCCTCTACACCGACGAGCGCACCCGCACCGTCGACGCGAGCCCGGCGTCGTTGTGGCGGGTCATCGAGGGAGTGGGAGGCGAGAACGGCTGGTACTCCTTCCCGCTCGCCTGGGCCGTCCGCGGTTGGGCCGACCGGCTCGTCGGGGGAGTGGGGCTGCGCCGGGGGCGCCGGGACGCGCAGCGCCTCCGCGTCGGCGACGCGCTCGACTTCTGGCGGGTGGAGGAGATCGACCGCGGACACCTGCTGCGCCTCCGGGCGGAGATGCGTCTGCCGGGTCTCGCGTGGCTGGAGATGGCCGTCGACCGGGACGAGCAGGGTCGCACCACGTACCGGCAGCGGGCGCTCTTCCACCCACGGGGCCTCGCGGGCCAGGCGTACTGGTGGAGCGTGGCGCCTTTCCACGCCGTCGTCTTCGGCGGAATGGCGCGGAACATCGCACGGACGGCCGAGACGGAGAGCACCCGGCGAACCGGCTCGTGAGTGCCCGCACCACGCAGAAACCCGCCCCGCCGTCGGGCCTGTTGTCGGGACTGTCGGCGGGCTTGTCGTGGGGCCTGTTGTCCGGCCTGCCGTCGGCCTGTTGTCCGGCCTCGTCGCGCCTGTTGTCGGGACCGTCGGGCCTGTTGTCGGGACCGTCGGGCCTTGTTGTCCGGCCTGTCGTCGAGCGGCTCAGTGGGGTGCGCGGAGTACCGCTCGGCGGGTGAGCCGGCGGCCCGGCCGTGGTGTCAGCCCTCCGCGCCCGGCGACACCGGCCGTTCGAAGAACGTCTCCAGCACCACCGTCGCCTGCGTCCCGCTGACCCCCTCGATCGCGTAGATCCGGCGCAGCACGTCCTGCAGCTGTTCGGTCGTCGAGGTCCTGACCTTCACGAGCACGGACGCGCTGCCCGCGATGACGTGCGCCTCCAGGATTTCGGGGAGCGCCGCGAAGTGCGGCGCCGAGTCGCCCATCCAGGCGGTCGATTCGACCATCACGTACGCCAGGACGCCGCCGCCCACCGCGGCCGGGTCGACCTCGACCGTCGTACGCCGGATGACCCCGCGCTCGCGGAGCTTGCGCACGCGGTCGTGCGCCGCGCCGGCCGAGAGGCCGACGGCCTGGCCGAGCGCGGCGTAGGACTGGGTGGCGTCCTGCTGGAGCAGGGCCAGCAGGGCGCGGTCGATGTGATCCACGACTCTCCATTCGGGAAGAACTTGTTATGACTGTATCTCATGCAGCAATCTGCCTTCTGGGCCGAATGGCATTCGGTTGCTGCGTTCTTGGTGAGCGCTCTTGGTGATTCTTGGTGATGGAGGGGGATCATGACCGATACACGTCCCGAGCTCTACGAGGTGTTCGACGACCGGTTCGTCACCGGCCGGTGCGCGTACGGCGACGAGCGCCTGGAGGTGCTCTACACCGGCTGCCGCTGGGCCGAGGGGCCGATCTACCTGCCCGCGTGGCGGCAACTGGTCTGGAGCGACATCCCCAACGACCGGATGCTGCGCTGGGACGAGGAGACCGGTGCCGTCAGCGTCTTCCGCCGCTCCGCCGGGCACACCAACGGCAACACCCTCGACCGCGAAGGCCGGCTGATCACCTGTGAGCAGGGCAACCGCCGGGTCACGCGGACCGAGCACGACGGCACGATCACGGTCCTCGCCGACCGCTGGCAGGGCAGGCGGCTCAACAGCCCGAACGACGCGACCGTGAAGTCGGACGGCTCGATCTGGTTCTCCGACCCGGACTTCGGCATCACCAGCGACTACGAGGGGCACCGCGCCGAAAGCGAGATCGGCAGCAACAACGTCTACCGGATCGACCCGCACACCGGTGAGGTCCGCCTCGTCGCCGACTGCTTCGCGGCCCCCAACGGCCTGGTGTTCTCCGCCGACGAGCGGCAGCTCTTCGTCTCCGACACCCGCGCCGGCTTCGTCCGCGTCTTCGACGTGCGCGACGACGGCACCCTCTCCGACGGCAAGGTCTTCGCCGAGGCGGCCGGCCGCCCCCGCGCGCGCTTCGACAACCTGCGGTTCGACGCCGACGGCCGGCTGTGGGTGGCCGCGATGAACGACGGGGTGCACTGCTACGACCCCGACGGCACCCTCATCGGCAGGCTCGACATCCCCGAGTCGGTGGCGAACATCTCCTGGGGCGGCGCCAAGCGCAACCGCCTCTTCATCGCCGCCGAGACCAGCCTCTACTCGCTCGTCGCGTCCGTCACCGGCACCCACCCGACCGGCCCGGGACACCGTCCCTGGGCCACCACTTTCTAGCCACTCCCGCCACGCGCTAGCCGCGGTCTCGGTCTCGGCCGTAGTCGCGGTCGCGGTCGCGGTCGGAGTCGCCGTGCCGCAACAGCCCGCGCCAGCGCCCGCGTTCCGTCACCACCGTCGCCGCGGCCAGTACGGAGACGCCGACCGCCGCCCACACCGGCCACACGGCCCAGGCGGCGGTCACGGCCGCCGCGAGCTGGAGGAGCACCAGCAGGATCGTGACCGGGCCCGGGACCGGGACGATCACCTGGTTCTTGTCGCCCGGCGTGGAGAAGACCGTCGGCAGCCCGATGAGCACCACCACGGACAGCACGGAGAGCACCCAGGAGTACGAGGCCAGCGCCCAGGGCGTCGCCACCCACGCGATCAGCTCCGTGGCGAAGCGCAGCACGGAAGCGGCGCGTTCGTCCGGCCGGTCCGTCGATCGCCGTGTCTGTCGGTCCATAGTCCGTTGCCCCATCTCCCCGCGGTGCGGTGTCGATGCCGCCCCTCACCGGCGGGAGATCATAGGGCGTCAGCCGTGTCGGTGTTGGGCCGAACGGGTGAGTAACGGGAGGATGGGCGCATGAGTAGGTACGAGAGGTACGACGTCACCGACGAGCAGTGGGAGGGCCTGGCCCAGGTCGTTCCCCTGCGCGGCCGGGACGAATGGCCGTCAAGGGTGGACCACCGCACGATCCCCGACCAGTACGAGGCCGCCGAACAGCGCCGGATGGTCGTGCTCCGCGTCCAGGTCTTCGCCGACGCCCGCGAGGTCGCCGAGTACCTCATCGCCCAGATCCCCGTGCTGCTCGACCTCACGAGCGCCGACACCGAGGTCGCCAAGCGCATCCTCGACTTCAGCAGCGGCGTCGTCTTCGGCCTCGGCAGCGGGATGCACCGCGTCGACCGAAACGTCTTCCTGCTCGCGCCGGCCGGTACGGAGGTCGAGGGCGTCGAGGACGAGAGCGCGGCGGACGCCGGTGAGGGCGCGATCCCTCGTTCGTAGGAAGGTCGTTCAGGCGTAACGGTTCGCCGTGCGGAGGGCTGCGAACCTTTCGATCATGACCACCACCGGCGGCAACGCCCCCGACCGCACCCTGACGCCGGGCATCGTGCCCCAGCAGGGACGCCCCCGCACGTACGACCACGGGCCGGTCCCGCTGGTCGCCCGGCCCGCCGTCACGGAGCTGCGGCTCTCGGCGTTCGGGGCGCACCGCGGGACCGTGGTGCCGCTCGGGCCCGTGACGCTGCTCCGGGGCCCGAGCGGCAGCGGCAAGTCGACCGTCCTGCGGGCGTACGAGGTGCTCGCGCGGTTGGGCGCGGGGGCGGGGCTCGCCGAGGCGCTGCCGGGCGCGGCCGACCACGTACCGGACCGGGCGCGCCCCGACGCCCAGGGGAGGCGGGGCTTCCGGATCGGCTGCACGGTCGGCGGCCCGGCCGGCCCGGTCCGTCTCGACGTCGCCGTCCAGGCCGAGCCCGAGCTCCGGATCGTCGGCGAACGGCTCACCTGGCAGGGCCGCACCCTTCTCACCACCGCCCTCCGCGACCCCGGCCGCGGCACCGTGCAGGCCGAGTGGCACACCGCGGGCAGCACCCCTGTCACCCGCGCCCCGTTCCCCGACGACGTCCTCGGCACGGCCCTGCTCCCGCTGCGCGTCGCCGGCAAGACCCAGGGGCAGCGTGACGTCCTGGCCGCCGCCGAGCAGGTGGTGGTGGGGCTGCGCTCCGTCTTCCCGTGCGATCCGGTGCCGCGGCGGATGCGGGCGCCCGTGCCGGTCGGCGAGGGGCGGCTGCGGCGCGACTGCCGCAACCTCGCCGAGGTGCTGCACCGCACGGCGACGGAGTGCCCGCGCCGCCACGCCCGGCTCGCGGCGTTCGCCGGCGCGGGCTGCGCCGGGCCGGTGGCCGCCCTGGGGTTACGGGAGTCGGTGGACGCCGGCACGGTCGAGGCCGTCCTGGAGCGCGCCGGCCGCCCGGCGACACCGCTCGGCCGGCTCGGCGACGGCGAGCTGCGCTATCTCGCCCTCGGGCTCGTCCTGCTCACCGGGCCCGGTGTGCTCGCCGTCGACCCGGTCGCGGAGGTTCCGCAGGCCATGCAGACGCTCACCGTCCTCGCCGACGGACTCGACCACGGACTCGACGCCCGGCAACTGCGCGCCCTGCTGGCGCTCGCCGCCGAGATCTGCGCGAGCGGGCACATGCGCCTCGTCGCGTCGGTGGGGGAGGGGGTGACGGCCGTACCGGGTCCGACGGGGGTGACGGCCGTGCCGGGGGCGTCGCCGGGAGCGGCGGGTGTGCCGGGGGCGGCGGGGGTGGCAGTGGTCGATCTGACACCTGGTAGATCTGAGGGATGACAGAACTCGATGTGGCGGGCCTGCAGCGCCGCCTCGCGGAATTCGCCGCGGCCAGGGACTGGCAGCCGTACCACACGCCCAAGAACCTGGCCGCGGCGCTCAGCGTCGAGGCGGCCGAACTCCTGGAGATCTTCCAGTGGTTGACGCCGGAGGAGTCGGACCGCGTGATGGCGGACCCGGACACGGCGCACCGGGTCACGGACGAGGTCGCGGACGTGCTCGCCTATCTGCTGCAGTTCTGCGAGGTGTTGGGGATCGATCCGCTGGCGGCGCTGGCGGCGAAGATCGACCGGAACGAGCTCCGCTTCCCGGCGAGAGGACGTCGGACGCCTGATCGTCACTCTTCGGAGTGATCGAGTTTTCCCCAACGAGCTTCCTGTCCACAGATTTCCGAATTCCTCTGGTGTTTGGGCTCAGTCGGCCTCACGCTGGGTAATGGAATGAGTGAGCGGTAAGTCATCTGAACGGGGGCGGCGTTGATGGAAGCGGAGCGATTGATCGCGAGCGGTCGGCATGCACTGGCCGAGAGCCGTACGGCACTGGACATCGTGGTCGAGGCATGGCAGGCCCAGGCCCTCGCCCAGGCGATAGGGAGTCACCTGGCGCTCGCCGGGCCGCTGGAGCTGCGTGGTGAGGCCCGCGGGCTCAGCGAGACAGGAGGGGGACGGGGTGCGGTGGACCACCCCGCCCTGCGCACCGGCGGGCTGCGCGCCGCGCAGCTCACGGCCGTCGGCGACGCGCGCACGGCGCTGACCGCGCTCGGCGCCCTTCTCGGCGAGGTGGGCATCGCCCTCGTCGGCGTGGCCTGTGCGACGGACGATGAGGGGCTCTACTGGCAGTCCATCGAGGCCATCGACGCCGCCGACGAGGCCGGCGACCGCGTCGGCACCATGCTTCGCCGGCTCTCGCTGCGCGACCGCGACGCGCACCGCCCACCCGACACGGCCCGTGGCCGCGCGGGCCCGGGGTGAACCTGGTGCCCGGGTGCCGGAAAGAGCCCGCGCCAGGCCGTCAGGCGGTCGTCGTGCCCTCCGGGCGGTCGGCCGAGGACTGGAGGTCGGCGTCGAGCTGGGAGAGGTCGGCGGTCAGGGCCGCCATCAGCTCCTCCATCTGCTCCAGCAGGCCCTTGGGGGCGCCGCCGGCCGGCTGCGGGGGCACCGGGGGGAGCGGTGGCTGGGCGGGCTGCTCGGACACGGACCGCTCCGGTGCGGCTTCCTGGGACATGGCGGCCTCCTCGGCCCGGGCCCTCCGGTGAGGAAAGGCCCACAAGAGAGAGCGACGCACCGGCAGCGGCCGCCGGCACGCGGGCCGGGCGGTCCGGCTCCGCCCGAGCCAACGACGGGTCCCCGGCCGCGGTCACTGGCCTGGCGAGAGGCCGCCCGCCGAGGGGCGGATATTCACCCGACAGGGCAGGTGGGGCTCACCCGCTGACGAAACGGTTGACGCGCACCCGACGGTGCAGGATGGAGGTATGGATCTTCGAATCTTCACGGAACCCCAGCAAGGCGCGTCCTACGACACCCTGCTCACGGTCGCCAAGGCCACGGAGGACCTGGGCTTCGACGCCTTCTTCCGCTCGGATCACTATGTGAGCATGGGCTCCGCCGACGGCCTGCCCGGGCCGACCGACGCCTGGATCACGCTGGCCGGGCTCGCACGGGAGACCCGCCGGATCCGGCTCGGCACGCTGATGACCGCCGGCACCTTCCGGTACCCCGGCGTCCTCGCGATCCAGGTCGCGCAGGTCGACCAGATGTCCGGCGGGCGGATCGAGCTGGGCCTCGGCGCGGGCTGGTTCGAGGAGGAGCACCGGGCGTACGGGATCCCGTTCCCGAAGGAGAGGTTCGGGCGCCTGGAGGAGCAGCTGGAGATCGTCACCGGGCTGTGGGGCACCGAGACCGGCAAGACGTTCTCGTACCAGGGCGAGTTCTACCAGCTGACCGACTCGCCCGCGCTGCCCAAGCCCGCCCAGACGAGGATCCCGGTGCTCGTGGGAGGACACGGCGCGCGCCGCACCCCGCGGCTCGCGGCGCGGTTCGCCGACGAGTTCAACATCCCGTTCGCCTCGCTCGAGGAGACCGGGCGGCAGTTCGGCCGGGTGCGGGAGGCGGCGGCCGAGGCCGGGCGGCCGGCCGGGGCGCTGGTGTACTCCAACGCGCTGGTGGTCTGCGTCGGTCGCGACGACGCGGAGGTCGCCCGCCGGGCGGCGGCCATCGGGCGGGACGTCGAGGAGCTGAAGGCCAACGGCCTGGCCGGGTCACCCGCCGAGGTCGTGGACAAGATCGGCCGGTACGGTGAACTGGGCTCCACCCGGATCTACCTCCAGGTTCTCGACCTGGACGATCTGGACCACCTGGAGCTGATCTCCGCACAGGTACAGACGCAGCTGGGGTGACCCGATGAAACCCGACCGCACGCTCGCCGCCGCCCTCGCCGAAGGGGTGCTCGTGCTCGACGGCGGGCTCTCCAACCAGCTGGAGGCCCAGGGCTGCGACCTCTCCGACGACCTCTGGTCCGCGCGGCTGCTCGCCGACGGGCCCGAGCAGATCGAGGCGGCCCACGCGGCCTACGCGCGGGCCGGCGCCCAGGTCCTGATCACCTCCAGTTATCAGGCCACCTTCGAGGGCTTCGCCCACCGCGGCACCGGCCGGGCGGAGGCCGCGCGGCTCCTCGCGCGCAGCGTGGAGCTGGCCCGGGCGGCGAGCGAACGGGTGGAGCGGGAGATCTGGGTCGCCGCCTCCGTCGGGCCGTACGGGGCGATGCTGGCGGACGGCAGTGAGTACCGCGGCCGGTACGGGCTGTCGGTGGACGAGCTGGAATGGTTCCACCGGCCCCGGATCGAGGTCCTGGCCGCGGCCGGGCCCGACGTCCTGGCCCTGGAGACGGTGCCCGACGCCGACGAGGCCGAGGCGCTGCTGCGGGCCGCCGAGGGGTGCGGAGTGCCGGTCTGGCTCTCGTACACCGTCGAGGGCGAGCGCACCCGGGCCGGGCAGCCGCTGGCGGACGCCTTCGGCCTGGCCGCGGGCAACGACCAGGTCGTCGCGGTCGGCGTCAACTGCTGCGACCCGGACGACGCCGGGGCCGCCGCGGAGATCGCCGCCGAGGTGACCGGCAAGCCGGTCGTCGTCTACCCCAACAGCGGGGAGCAGTGGGACGCGGGCGCGCGCGGCTGGCGCGGCGCGGCCACCTTCGACCCGGCCAGGACCGACCGCTGGCGTGCCGCCGGCGCCCGGCTCATCGGCGGCTGCTGCCGCGTCGGACCGGACGCCATCGCCGAACTGGCCGTCACCCTGCGCGGATAGCGGCCCGGCCGGCCCAGGGCCGGGGCGGAAATCCGTTGTGGCCGAGCGGCGGCAAAGGTCATTCTTGAACGTATGTTCCTGACCATCAGCACCACCGGCACGGCCGAGAAACCCGCCACCGACCTGGGCTTTCTCCTGCACAAGCATCCCGAGAAGGCGCAGGCGTTCGGCACCGCGCACGGCACCGCGCACGTCGTCTACCCCGAGGCGAGCGCGGAGCGGTGCACGGTCGCGCTGATGCTGGACGTGGACCCCGTGGCACTGGTGCGCAAGGGCAGGGGCAAGGGGCGGGGCGGGGCGCCCGACGCGGCGCTCGCGCAGTACGTGAACGACCGGCCGTACGCCGCGTCCTCGCTGCTCGCCGTCGCGCTCGCCAAGGTCTTCAAGAGCGCCCTGCACGGAAGCTGTGCGGCGCTGCCCGAGCGGGCCGCCGCGCCGCTGCCGCTGCGGATCGAGATCCCGGCGCTCCCGGCGCGCGGCGGGGCCGGGCTCGTGGCCCGGCTCTTCGGCCCGCTGGGCTGGGCGGACGTGACGGCGGAACCGGTCGCGCTCGACATGGAGTTCCCCGAATGGGGCGACTCGCGCTATGTGCGGCTGGCCCTGGAGGGCGAGCTGCGGCTCGCCGACGCGCTCAACCAGCTCTACGTCCTGCTCCCGGTCCTCGACGACGCCAAGCACTACTGGGTCGCGCCGGACGAGGTCGACAAGCTGCTGCGCGCAGGTGACGGCTGGCTCGCCGACCACCCGGAGCGGCAGCTCATCACCAGCCGCTACCTCTCCCGCCGCTGGGGCCTGACCCGGGAGGCCACCGAACGCCTCGAACTCGTCCGGCTCGCCGAGGCCGACGGCCTGGACGTCGACGACGTCGACAACGCCGTCGACGAGACGACCGACACCGAGGAGCGGCCGGTGCCGCTCGCCGAGCAGCGCCGCGAGGCGATCCTGGCCGCGCTGCGCGCCGCCGACGCCGCCCGGGTGCTCGATCTCGGCTGCGGCCAGGGCCAGTTGCTCCAGGCCCTGCTCAAGGACGTGCGCTTCACCGAGATCGTCGGCGTGGACGTGTCGGCCCGCGCCCTGTCCGTCGCCGCCCGCCGGCTGCGCCTGGAGCGCATGGGCGAGCGGCAGGCCGGCCGGGTGAAGCTGCTCCAGGGCTCGCTCACGTACACCGACAAGCGGCTGACCGGCTACGACGCCGCCGTGCTCAGCGAGGTCATCGAGCACCTCGACCTGCCGCGGCTGCCCGCGCTCGAGTACGCGGTGTTCGGCTCCGCCCGGCCGCGCACGGTCGTCGTGACGACGCCGAACGTCGAGTACAACGTGCGCTGGGAGTCGCTGCCGGCCGGGCACGTCCGGCACGGCGACCACCGCTTCGAATGGACCCGCGAGGAGTTCCGCACCTGGGCCGCGGGCGTCGCCGGCCGCCACGGCTACGAGGTCGGGTTCGCCCCCGTCGGCCCGGACGACCCCGAGGTCGGCCCGCCCACTCAGCTGGCCGTCTTCACCCGTACTGACAACGACACGAACGACACCACGAAGGAGGACGCGGCATGACCGACGACGCCACCCGGAAGACCGGGCGCACGCTGCCCGTCACCGATCTCTCCCTCGTGGTCCTCGTCGGCGCCACCGGTTCCGGCAAGTCGACCTTCGCCCGGCGGCACTTCAAGCCGACCGAGATCGTCTCCTCCGACTTCTGCCGCGGCCTGGTCGCCGACGACGAGAACGACCAGAGCGCCAGCAAGGACGCCTTCGACGTCCTCCACTACATCGCGGGCAAGCGCCTCGCCGCCGGCCGGCTGACGGTCGTCGACGCCACCAGCGTGCAGCGAGAGGCGCGCCGCCAGCTCGTCCAGCTCGCCCGCGAGCACGACGTGCTGCCGATCGCGATCGTCCTCGACCTGCCCGAGGAGGTGTGCGCGGCGCGCAACGCGGCCCGCCCGGACCGGGCGCACCTGCCCCGGCACGTGATCCAGCGGCACCGCCGCGAACTGCGCCGCTCCCTCAAGGGACTCGAACGCGAGGGCTTCCGCAAGGTGCACGTGCTGCGCAGCGTGGAAGAGGTGGAGTCGGCCCAGGTCGTCCTGGAGAAGCGGTTCAACGACCTGCGGCACCTCACCGGGCCGTTCGACATCATCGGCGACGTCCACGGCTGCCGCTCCGAGCTGGAGACGCTGCTCGCCAGGCTCGGCTACGTCGACGGACACCACCCGGAGGGCCGGACCGCCGTCTTCGTCGGCGACCTGGTCGACCGCGGGCCGGACAGCCCGGGCGTGCTGCGCCGCGTCATGGGCATGGTGGCCGCCGGGGACGCGCTGTGCGTGCCCGGAAACCACGAGAACAAGCTGGGCCGCTGGCTGCGCGGCCGCAAGGTGCAGCAGACCCACGGCCTCGCCGAGACGATCGAGCAGCTGGAGCGCGAGCCGGAGGAGTTCCGGGCACAGGTCGCGGAGTTCATCGACGGGCTGGTCAGCCACTACGTCCTCGACGAGGGCAGGCTGGTGGTCTGCCACGCCGGTCTGCCGGAGAAGTACCACGGCCGCACCTCCGGCCGGGTACGTTCGCACGCGCTGTACGGGGACACCACCGGCGAGACCGACGAGTTCGGCCTGCCGGTGCGCTACCCGTGGGCGGAGGAGTACCGGGGCCGGGCGACCGTCGTCTACGGGCACACGCCCGTGCCGACCACGTCCTGGATCAACAACACCATCTGCCTCGACACCGGTGCGGTGTTCGGCGGGAAGATGACCGCGCTGCGCTGGCCGGAGCGCGAGCTCGTCGACGTACCGGCCGAGCGGGTCTGGTACGAGCCGGCCAAGCCGCTCGTGGCCGAGGCGCCCGGCGGGCACCAGGGGCGGCCGCTCGACCTGGCCGACGTGCACGGGCGGCGGATCGTCGAGACCCGCCTGATGGGCAACGTCGCCGTCCGCGAGGAGAACGCGGCCGCGGCCCTGGAGGTGATGAGCCGGTTCGCGGTCGACCCGCGACTGCTCGCCTACCTCCCGCCGACCATGGCGCCGACCGCGACCTCGAAGGTCGACGGCTACCTGGAGCACCCCGCGGAGGCTTTCAGGCAGTACGCGGCGGACGAGGTCGGGAAGGTCGTGTGCGAGGAGAAGCACATGGGCTCCCGGGCCGTCGCGCTCGTCTGCAAGGACGCGACGGTGGCGGCGGAACGGTTCGGCGTGGCCGCGGCGGACGGTGTGACGGGCGCGCTGCACACCCGTACCGGACGTCCGTTCTTCGACGATCCGGCCGTCACCGAGCAGGTCCTCGGGCGGCTGCGGGCGGCGATCGGCGCGGCCGGGCTCTGGGAGGAGCTCGACACCAACTGGCTGCTGCTGGACGGCGAGCTGATGCCGTGGTCGCTGAAGTCCGCCGGGCTGCTGCGCTCCCAGTACGCGGCGGTCGGCGCGGCCTCCCGGGCGGTCTTCCCCGGCGCGCTCGGGGCGCTCGAACAGGCCGCGGCGCGCGGCGTGGAAGGGCTCGACGAGCTGCTCGGCCGGCAGCGGGAACGGGCGGCGGACGCGGCCGCGTTCACCGACGCGTACCGGCGCTACTGCTGGCCGACGGACGGCCTGGAGGGCGTGCGGTTCGCACCGTTCCAGGTGCTCGCCGCGCACGGCCGCTCGCTGGCCGCCGTACCCCACGACGAGCAGCTCGCCTGGCTCGACCGGCTCGTCGAGCACGATCCGACCGGCCTGCTCCAGGTGACACGGCGGCTCGTCGTCGACCCGGCCGACGAGGCGTCCGTACGCGCCGGCGTCGACTGGTGGCTCGAACTGACCGCGGCCGGCGGCGAGGGCATGGTCGTCAAGCCCCTCGCGGCCGTCGCCCTGGGCAAGGACGGGCGCCCGGTGCAGCCGGGCGTGAAGGTCCGCGGACGGGAGTACCTGCGGATCATCTACGGCCCGGAGTACACCCGTCCGGACAACCTGGAGCGGCTGCGCCAGCGGTTCCTCGGCCACAAGCGCTCGCTGGCCCTGCGCGAGTACGCGCTCGGCCTGGAGGCGCTGGACCGGCTCGCGGCGGGCGAGCCGCTGTGGCGGGTCCACGAGGCCGTGTTCGCGGTCCTCGCCCTGGAGTCGGAGCCGGTGGACCCGCGGCTCTGACGCCGTCAAGCGAGCCGGCAGGCGAGTCACGAGACGACGAGGTGGGTCCCGGTTCCGCCGCGACCCCACCTCGTCGCCCGCGTGACACGCGGAGTACTACGCGCGGGGCGCTCCGCTCGGTCAGGATGGGGCGCATGGGATTCCATGTCGATTCCGAGACCGGGCGGCTGCGCCGCGTCATACTGCACCGGCCCGATCTGGAGCTGAAGCGGCTCACCCCGAGCAACAAGGACGCGTTGCTCTTCGACGACGTGCTGTGGGTGCGCCGGGCGCGCCAGGAGCACGACGGCTTCGCGGACGTGCTGCGGGACCGGGGAGTGGAGGTGCACCTCTTCGGAGAACTGCTGGCGGAGACCCTGGAGGTGCCGGCGGCGCGCAAGCTGGTGCTCGACCGGGTCTTCGACGAGAAGGAGTACGGTCCGCTCGCGGCGGACCATCTGCGGGCGGTGTTCGACTCGCTGGACTCCGTGACCCTGGTGGAGGCGCTCGTCGGGGGCATGACCAAGCGGGAGTACCTGGCGGCGCACCGGGAGCCGACCTCGGTCCGCTTCCACGCCCTGGACCTGGACGACTTCGTGCTCGGCCCGCTGCCGAACCACATCTTCACCCGGGACACCTCCGCCTGGATCTACGACGGCGTGTCGATCAACGCGATGCGCTGGCCGGCCCGGCAGCGCGAGACCGTCCACTTCGAGGCGATCTACAAGCACCACCCGCTGTTCACCGGCCCCGAGGCGGGGAGCTTCCACCACTGGTCGGAGGGGCAGGCCGACTACCCGTCGACCATCGAGGGCGGCGACGTCCTGGTCATCGGCAACGGCGCCGTCCTCATCGGCATGAGCGAGCGCACCACGCCGCAGGCCGTGGAGATGCTGGCGCGCGGCATGTTCGCGGCCGGCTCGGCGCGCACCATCATCGCCCTGGACATGCCGAAGCGGCGCGCGTTCATGCACCTGGACACGGTGATGACGATGGTGGACGGGGACACCTTCACCCAGTACGCGGGCCTGGGCATGCTCCGCTCGTACACGATCGAGCCGGGCGACGAGGGCCAGTCCCTGCGGGTCACCGACCACCCGCCGGAGCAGATGCACAGCGCGATCGCCGCCGCCCTCGGCCTCCAGGACATCCGGGTGCTCACGGCCACCCAGGACGTGCACGCGGCGGAGCGGGAGCAGTGGGACGACGGGTGCAACGTGCTCGCCGTCGAGCCCGGCGTGGTCGTCGCGTACGAGCGGAACGTCACCACCAACACGCATCTGCGCAAGCAGGGCATCGAGGTGATCGAGATCCCCGGCAGCGAGCTGGGGCGGGGACGGGGCGGTCCGCGCTGCATGAGCTGCCCGGTGGAGCGGGACGCCGTGTGAGGCGGGGCGCCCGGTGAGGCGGGACGCTGCGGGAGCCGGGGAGCCGGGGAGCCGGGGAGCCGGGGAGCCTGCGAGGCGGCGAGGGCGGGGCTGTATAAGAATGCTGAATTACGTATACACTTCCAACGTCCTCGTCCCTCGACGTCCCCCACCGTAACCAGGAGCGCCCCATGGCCACCGACCTCATCGGCCGCCACTTCCTCAAGGAGCTGGACTTCACCGCCGAGGAGTTCCGCGGCCTGATCGCACTCGCCGCCGAGCTCAAGGCGGCGAAGAAGGCGGGCGCCGAGGTGCAGCGGCTGCGCGGCCGGAACATCGCGCTGATCTTCGAGAAGACCTCCACCCGCACCCGCTGCGCCTTCGAGGTCGCCGCCGCCGACCAGGGCGCCTCCACCACCTACCTCGACCCGGTCAGCTCGCAGATCGGGCACAAGGAGTCGGTCAAGGACACCGCCCGGGTGCTGGGCCGGATGTTCGACGCGATCGAGTACCGGGGCGAGGGCCAGGCCGTCGTCGAGGAGCTGGCCGCCCACGCCGGGGTGCCCGTCTACAACGGGCTCACCGACGACTGGCACCCCACCCAGATGCTGGCCGACGTGCTCACGATGACCGAGCACTGCGCCAAGCCGCTCGACGGGATCGCCTTCGCCTACCTCGGCGACGCCCGCTTCAACATGGGCAACTCCTACCTGATCACCGGCGCCCTGCTCGGCATGGACGTCCGGATCGTGGCCCCCGAGGCGTACTGGCCGGCCGACTCGGTCGTCGCCGAGGCGCAGCGGCTCGCCGAGGCGAGCGGGGCGGTGATCACGCTCACCGAGGACGTCGCCGAGGGCGTGCGCGGCGCCGACTTCGTCGCCACGGACGTGTGGGTGTCGATGGGAGAGCCCAAGGAGGTCTGGGACGCGCGGATCGCCGCCCTCGCGCCGTACTCCGTGACCATGGACGTCATCCGCGCCACCGGCAACCCCGACGTCAAGTTCCTGCACTGCCTGCCCGCCTTCCACGACCTCGGAACCGCCGTCGGCCGCGACCTCCACGCCCGGCACGGGCTGACCGAACTGGAGGTCTCCGACGAGGTCTTCGAGTCGGCGCACTCGGTCGTCTTCGACGAGGCGGAGAACCGGATGCACACCATCAAGGCCGTCATGGTCGCCACGCTCGCCCGGGCGTCGGACGCCTGATCGTCCGACGGAGGCCCGTTGTCAGACCCCCCTGTTACGTTCGTGAGTGTCAGCAACCGCTACGAACAGGGGGACTTGATGAGCGGCGACGACCTGCGACGCCTCGGTGTCGACATCTACGCGCAGTGGACGGCCTTGTGGAACGGTGAGCTGGAGCTCGCCGAGAAGATCATGGCGCCGGACTTCACCCTCCGCTACGCCCAGGCGAACACGGAGGCGTTCGACGCCGTCCGCACTCCGGCCGGGCTCGCGGAGATCGTCGGGGCATGGCGCCGCAGCCGCAAGGATCTGCGGTTCGCTGCCGAGGGCGAGGCGGTGGTGGACCTCGCCCTGGTGGACGGCGCACCGACCGGCCTGGTGGCCCGGCCGTACCTCGCGAGCTTCACCGGCGAGGACGGCGGGACCGTCGCCAGGAGCGGGACCGACACCCTCCGGATCACCGGCGGGCTCATAACCGAGGTGTGGTCGGTGTCCTCCGGCGCCACCGGCCGGACCTTCTACCGCTGACGTCCCGCGGTCCGGGGCGCGGCCGCCTGCGGCACGTTGCCGACCGCCCGCTTGAAGTCGGGGCAGTCGACGATCGGTTCGTGGTCGCAGACGGCCGCGTGGCGCAGGCTGTCGCGGAGCCGGGTGAGCCGGCCGATCTGCTCGTCGAGGTCGTCGGCCTTGGCGGTCATCCGGACCCGCAGGTCCGCGTCGGACGGCCGCGCCACCATGAAGCGGCTCACCTCGGCGACCGAGAACCCCGCGCTGCGCGCGCAGGTGATCAGGGCGAGGCGCTCCAGGACGTCCGGGTGGTAGGTGCGGCGCAGGCCGTTGCGGCCGGCCGGCGCGATCAGCCCCTTCTTCTCGTAGAAGCGCAGCGCCGAGGGCGCGAGGCCGCTGCGCTCCGCGACCTCGGCGATGTCCAGCAGTCCTTCGTCCACGGTCGATCCCCCGTCCCTCAGCTGCCACGCACCCGGACCCGGTCCCGGCTACCGACCCCGACCCAGACCCGGTCCCGGCCACCGACCCCGACCCCGACCCGGACCCGGTCCCGGCCACCGACCCCGACCCGGACCCGGTCCCGGCCACCGACCCCGACCCCGACCCGGACCCGGTCCCGGCCACCGACCCGGTCCCGGCCGCCGACCCTGCCTCGGGCCCTGCCTCGGTCCCCGCCGCCGACCGTGCCCGGGACGCGTCCCTTGACTTGAAGCGCGGTTCAAGTCGCAGCCTACCCGTCATGAACGTCACGAAGGTCCACCACCTGAACTGCGGCTCGGTCCGCACCATCGACCCCACCTACGACGGCCCGGCCTCCGCTCCCGCCGTCAACCACTGTCTCCTCGTGGAGACCGAGTCCGCCGGGCTCGTCCTGGTCGAGACCGGACTCGGCCTCGGCGACGTCCGCGATCCCGAGGGCACCCTGGGCGCCGACTGGGTCGCGATGGCGGCGCCCGCGCTCGACGAGGAGGAGACGGCCGTCCGCCAGGTCGCCCGGCTCGGGTACGCGCCCGCCGACGTGCGGCACGTCGTCGTGACCCACCTGGACGTGGACCACTGCGGCGGCCTGCCCGACTTCCCCGACGCCAAGGTGCATCTGCTCGCCCCCGAACTCACGGCCGCGCGCGCCGAGGCCCCGAGCTACCGCTACCGCCCGGCGCACTGGGCGCACGAGCCCGACTGGGTCACCTACGAGCCCGGCCGCGCCGACCCGGCCGACCCCTCCGACGACTGGTTCGGCTTCGACTCCGTACGCCTGCAGGGCCTGCCGTCCGGGATCCGGCTCGTCCCGCTCGGCGGCCACACCGCCGGCCATGCCGGGGTGGCCGTGCGCGACGAGGCGGCCGGCCGCTGGTTGCTGCACTGCGGCGACGCGTACTACTACCACCGCGAGATGGCGGACGCGAAGGAGCCGCATCCGCTGATGGACGTCGTGCAGACCCGCTCCGAGGTCCACCGCGACCTGCGGCTCGGCACCCAGGCCCGGCTACGCGAACTGGTCCGTGACCACGGTGACGAGGTGGAGGTGTTCTCGGCGCACGACCCGTGGGAGTTCGCCCGCTACGGGGCCTAGGGCGGGGCAGGGCATGGGAATGCCGCCGATTGGGTGAATATGCGCGGTGAGGCTTACCATCGCCTTATTCAGGGGGGTCCGGGTGCAAAACGCCCGGACCCCCCTCTCGCATGCACACCCCGCATGAGCGAGCCTGCACGACAAGAGATGAGAACCAACCCCATGTCCTCGCGGATCAAATCCCCGCAGCGGCTGCTCGCCGAGTCCGGTGCCGACCTCGAAGGCCACGGCCTGAAGCGCACCATGGGGCTGTTCCAGCTGGTGTGCTTCGGCATCGGCGCCATCGTCGGCACCGGCATCTTCGTCGGGCTCTCCGACAGCGTCGCCGAGGCCGGGCCCGCCGTGGTGGTCTCCTTCGTGCTCGCCGCGCTCACCTGCGTGTTCACCGCCTTCTCCTTCGCGGAGCTGGGCAGCGCGATCCCGGTGTCCGGCTCCTCGTACTCCTTCGCCTACGCGAGCCTCGGCGAGCGGGTCGCCTTCCTCGTCGGCTGGTGCCTGCTCCTGGAGTACGGCGTCTCCGTCTCCGCCGTCGCGGTCGGCTGGAGCCAGTACCTGAACGAGCTGCTCGACAGCCTCGTCGGCCACCACCTGCCCGCCGCGCTCTCCGCCGGGCCGGCCGACGGCGGCGTGGTCAACCTGCCGGCCGTGATCGTCATCGCGCTCGCCGCCCTGCTCCTGGTCCGCGGGGTGCGGGAGAGCGCCCGGGCGACCGCCGCCATGGCCGTGCTCAAGATCGCGATCCTGATCGTCTTCTGCGCGATCGGCTTCAGCGCCTTCCGGGCCGGCCACCTCTCCCCGTTCGCGACCCACGGCACGGCCGGCATCACCGCCGGCGCGTCCGTCGCCTTCTTCTCGTACATCGGCTTCGACGCGATCACCACCGCCGGCGAGGAGGTGAAGAACCCGCGCCGCACCATCCCGCTCGCGATCCTCATCTGCATCGGCGTGGTCACCCTGCTCTACGGCGCCGTCGCGCTCTCCGCGATCGGGGCGCTCGGCGCGGACGCCGTCGGCGACAAGCCGGCCGCGCTCTCGCTCGTCGTCGACCAGGTCACCCACTCGACGGTCGGCGGCGGGATCATCGCCTTCGGCGCGGTCGTCGCCATCGCCTCCGTCGTGCTCGCCGTGATGTACGGGCAGACCCGGATCCTGCTGTCGATGTCCCGCGACGGCCTCGTGCCCGGGGTCTTCGAGAAGGTCTCGCCGCGCAGCGCCACGCCCGTCGCCAACACCTGGATCGTCGCCGCGGTCTTCGCGGTCCCGGCGGCCTTCGCCTCGCTCGACGCCGTCGTCGACCTCACCACCATCGGCACCCTCGCGGTCATGGCCGTCGTCAACATCGCCGTGATCGCGCTGCGCCGCCGCGACCCGGAGCTGCCGCGCTCCTTCCGCGTCCCGCTCTATCCGCTCAGCCCGCTGCTCGGCGTCGGGTTCTGCGGGTACCTGATCTGGGGGACCGGCTGGACGACCTGGCTGGAGTTCGCGGCCTTCCTGGTGGTCGGAGCGCTCGTCTACGCGGGGTACGGGCGGCGCCACTCGCGGTTCGGCCCGGACGTGGCCGCCGAGGCCGTCGTGATCCCGGCTGCGGAGGCCGGCGCGGGCCCGGCTGCCCGGGCCGTCGCGGTCACCGCTCCGGAGGCCGACGCTGAGGCGGTACGGCCGGGAGCGTGAACCAGACCGCCTTGCCGTGCGCGGTGGGGCGGTGCCCGCAGTCGCTGCTCAGCGCGCGGATCAGGAGCAGACCGCGGCCGTGCTCCTGCCAGGGGTCGACCGGACCGGCCGGATCGGGGCAGACCAGATCGCCGGGAACGGCGGGATGGCCGTCGTGGACCTCGATCTGGCAGCCGCCGGAGGTCGGCAACAGCTCGACGACGAGTTCGATCGGGCCGTCACCCGGGGTGTGCTCGACGGCGTTGGCGACCAGCTCGGAGGTGAGCAGCTCGGCCGTGTAGCGGTCGGCTGCGGCCTGCTCGGGGCCCTCGATCTCGGTGAGGGCGGAGCGGACGAGAGCGCGGGCGAGCGGCACGGCGGCGGTGGTGTGGGGGAGGGTGAGGCGCCACGAGGTGGCGGGGGGAGCGGGGGGAGCGGGGACTTCGAACACGGCGGGGGGTCCGTTCGGGCTCGGTGTGGGGGCGGGCGAGGGTGATGTCCTGGTTTCAACCTTACGGAGTCGTACATCTCGTTCCATGGGGCGGTCGCCCGTTCCGACGGGGACCAGGGTCCGGGACCTTCGGCCGGCGGCCACGCGCCCCGGGTCGCGCTTATTGCGTACTCGTGACGGTGGTCACAGATGAGTGATACCCTCTGGTGGTGATGCCGTACCCGTACGCGCGCACAATCAGGGAGGTCCTCCCGAAATGAGCCCCTTCACCGGCTCCGCGACCCGCACCGAACGCTGGCGACACCTGCGCCTCACGATCGACGACGGCGTCGCCACGATCACCCTCGCCCGCCCCGAGAAGCTGAACGCCCTCACCTTCGGCGCCTACGCGGACCTGCGCGACCTGCTCGCCGAGCTGTCCCGGGAACGGGCCGTCCGCGCCCTGGTCCTCGGCGGCGAGGGGCGCGGCTTCTGCTCCGGCGGCGACGTCGACGAGATCATCGGCGCCACGCTCTCCATGGACACCGCCCAGCTGCTCGACTTCAACCGGATGACCGGGCAGACCGTGCGGGCCCTGCGCGAATGCCCCTTCCCGGTGATCGCCGCCGTCCACGGCGTCGCCGCCGGCGCGGGAGCGGTCCTCGCCCTCGCCGCCGACTTCCGCGTCGCCGACCCCACGGCCCGCTTCGCCTTCCTCTTCACCCGCGTCGGCCTCTCCGGCGGCGACATGGGCGCCGCCTACCTCCTGCCGCGCGTCGTCGGCCTCGGCCACGCCACCCGGCTCCTCATGCTCGGCGACCCCGTCGGCGCCGCCGAGGCCGAGCGCATCGGCCTCCTCAGCGAACTCACCGAGGAAGGCGCCGCCGACACCCGCGCCGCCGCCCTCGCCCGCCGCCTCGCCGACGGCCCGGCCCTCGCCCACGCCCAGACGAAGGCGCTGCTCACCGCCGAGCTGGACATGCCGCTGGCCGCCTCGGTCGAGATGGACGCGGCCACCCAGGCGCTGCTCATGCACGGCGAGGACTACGCCGAGTTCCACGCCGCGTTCACCGAGAAGCGCCCGGCGAAATGGCGGGGGCGGTGAGCGTGCGCGGCGCGGTGGAGCCGCCGGACGGGGCCGTGCACGCATGGGCGCCGACGCGACCTGCGGCACGCCCGCCCGGGTCCGCCGGGTCCGCCGGGTCCGCCGGTTCCGTCCGGCCCGCCGAACGACCCGCGGCGTCGGAGCCCGCAGGCTCCCCGCCGGCACCCACGGACCTGGCCCCCGCGCTGCCCGGGCTGCCCGTGGTGCCCCCTGGCCCCCGTACCGCGCCGGGCGGCACCGGCGCGGTACGGACCGCGGCCGCTACCGAGGCAGGTATGGCGGCCGGCGTCGGCCCCGCGGCCACGGTCGCCCCCGTCGCCGAGGCCGCGCGGCACGCCGTCCCCCGCCCCGGAGCCGTACCGCTCCGCATCGCCGTCATCGGCGGCGGCCCCGGCGGGCTCTACGCCGCGGCGCTGCTCAAGCGCGGCGACCCGGCCCGCGAGGTCACCGTCTGGGAGCGGAACGCGCCCACCGACACCTTCGGCTTCGGAGTCGTGCTGTCGGACGAGACGCTCGGCGGCATCGAGAGCGCCGATCCCGTCGTCCACGCCGCCCTCCGCAAGGAGCTGGTGCACTGGGACGACGTCGAGATCGCCCACCGCGGCCATCTGCACACCTCCACCGGCCACGGCTTCGCCGCGCTCGGCCGCCGCCGCCTCCTGGAACTGCTCCAGGCCCGCTGCACCGACCTGGGCGTACGCCTCCGCTTCCGCACCGAGGCGCCGCCGGCCGCCCGGCTCGCCGCCACCCACGACCTCGTCGTCGCCGCCGACGGCGTGCACAGCCGGACCCGCGAGGAACGGGCCGACGTCTACCGGCCCACGATCACCACCCACCGCTGCCGGTACATCTGGCTCGCCACCGACTTCGCCCTCGACGCCTTCCGCTTCGAGATCGCGGAGACCGAGTACGGCGTCATGCAGCTCCACGCCTACCCCTACTCCGCCGACTCCTCCACCGTCATCGTCGAGATGCGCGAGGAGGTCTGGCGCGCCGCCGGCTTCGACGAGCTCGGCGACGGTGCCGAGGCCCAGAACGAGTCCGCCGCCCGCTGCGCCAAGATCTTCGCCGAGGCGCTCAAGGGCCGTGGCCTGCGCTCCAACAACTCCGCCTGGACCGCCTTCCGCACGGTCGTCAACGCCCGCTGGTCGCACGGCAGCACCGTCCTCCTCGGCGACGCCGCCCACACCGCGCACTTCTCCATCGGCTCCGGCACCAAACTGGCCGTCGAGGACGCCGTAGCCCTCGCCGCCCACGTCGACGCCCGGCCCGGCCGGCTGACCGAGGCGCTCGCCGCGTACGAGGCCGAGCGCCGCCCGGTCGTCGAGTCCACCCAGCGCGCCGCGGCCGCCAGCCTGCGCTGGTTCGAGGAGATAGCCGGCCAGCTCGACCGCCCGCCCAAGCAGTTCGCCTTCAACCTGCTCACCCGCAGCCGCCGCGTCACCCACGACAACCTGCGGCTGCGCGACGCCCGCTTCACGGCCGCCGTCGAGGAGGAGTTCGGCTGCCCGCCCGGCACGCCGCCGATGTTCACCCCGTTCCGGCTCGGCGGACTGACCCTGCGCAACCGGGTCGTCGTCTCGCCGATGGACCTGTACGTCGCCGAGGACGGCGTCCCCGGCGACTTCCACCTGGTCCACCTCGGCGCCCGCGCCCTCGGCGGCGCCGGCCTCGTCATGACCGAGATGGTCTGCGTGAGCGAACGCGGCCGGATCACCCCCGGCTGCACCGGCCTGTGGACCGACGAACAGGCCGACGCCTGGGCCCGGATCACCGCCTTCGTACACGGGCAGGCACCGGGCACCGCGATCGGCGTGCAGCTCGGCCACTCCGGCCGCAAGGGCTCCACGCGCCGCATGTGGGAGGGCATCGACCAGCCCCTCCCGGACCGCAACTGGCCCCTCGTGGCCGCCTCGCCGCTGCCGTACCGCACCGGCGTCAACCAGACCCCGCACGCCCTCGACCGGGCCGGACTCACCGCCGTGCGCGAGGAGTTCACCGCCGCCGCCCGGCGCGCCGCCAGGGCCGGCTTCGACCTGCTCGAACTGCACTGCGCGCACGGCTATCTGCTCTCCGGCTTCCTCTCCCCGCTCACCAACCACCGCACCGACGGCTACGGCGGCGACCTGGCCGGCCGGCTGCGCTATCCGCTGGAGGTCTTCGACGCGGTACGGGAGGCATGGCCGGCCGACCGGCCCATGACCGTGCGCATCTCCGCCACCGACTGGGCCGAGGGCGGCACCACCGCCGAGGACGCCGTGGAGATCGCCCGCGCCTTCGCCGCACACGGCGCCGACGCCCTCGACGTCTCCACCGGCCAGGTGGTCCCCGACGAGCGCCCCGAGTTCGGCCGCTCGTACCAGACCCCGTACGCCGACCGGATCCGCGCCGCCCTCGGCGTGCCCGTCATCGCGGTCGGCGCGATCTCCTCCTGGGACGACGTGAACTCCCTCCTCCTCGCCGGCCGCGCCGACCTCTGCGCGCTGGCCCGCCCCCACCTCTACGATCCCCACTGGACCCTGCACGCAGCCGCCGAACAGGGCTACGCCGGCCCCGCCGCGCCCTGGCCGGACCCGTACCGCGCGGGCAGCCGGCGCCCGCCGACCGGCCGCAAGGACCCGTGACCCTCCGCACCCCCGCACCCCGCACCACCCGGAGCACCTCATGAGGATCAACCTGACCAGCATCTTCGTCGACGAGCAGGACAAGGCCCTGCGCTTCTACACCGAGGTGCTCGGCTTCGTGAAGAAGACCGAGGTCCCGCTCGGCGGCCACAGCTGGCTGACCGTCGTCTCGCCGGAGGACCCCGACGGCGTCGAGCTGGTCCTGGAGCCCAACCAGCACCCGGCCGCCAAGGCGTACCAGGAGGCCCTCACCGCCGACGGCATCCCGGTGAACTCCTTCGCCGTGACCGACGTGCGCGCCGAGTTCGAGCGGCTGCGCGCGCTCGGCGTGCGCTTCACGCGGGAGCCGGTGGACATGGGCCCGGTCACCGTCGCGATCCTCGACGACACCTGCGGCAACCTGATCCAGATCGCCGAGTACAAGGGCTGACGTCGAGCTGACGGCGTGAGCCGACGAATTGAGCTGACGAGGGAGGCGGACCGGTATGGGCGAGCCGCTGTACTACGTCGACCGCTCGGACGTCCGCGCGGGCGGACTCGACGAGCTGCGGGCCGGGATGCGCGACCTGGCCGCGTTCGTCGAGGAGCGCGAGCCCCGGCTGCTCGCCTACCACTTCTACCTCGACGAGCCCGCGGCCACGATGACCGTGCTCGCCGTCCACCCGGACTCGGCCTCCCTCGAGTTCCACCTGGAACTCGGCGGACCGAGGTTCCGCGCGCTCGGCGCGCACATCCGCCTGCGCACCATCGACGTGTACGGCCACCCGAGCCCGTCGGTCGTCACCCGGCTGCGCGCGAAGGCGGAGATGCTCGGCGGGCCCGAGGCCACCGTCACGCTCCACACCCACCAGGCGGGCTTCAGCCGGCCGGATCTCTAGCGGCTCACTCGGGCAGCCAGGCCGGCCACCACGGTGGCACGTTGCTCGCCGGGCACAGGCCCGAGTCGCCCGGATAGCCGTCCGGGGTGGCCTGCGCGCCCACGTACAGCCAGGCGATCGTCAGCACCACCGCCACCACCGCGACCAGCTGGGCCGAGGCCCGGACCGGGCGCGAGGCGGAGCGCGTCGCCCGGCGGGCCAGCATCGCCGTCACGAAGGCGACCGTCGCGCTGACGCCCGCGAGGACGGCCAGCTCCAGGAGATGGACGAAGCGGTGCGGCGGCTCCCAGGCCGCGTCGCAGTAGGCGCGCGCACGCGCGGTGACCGCGCTCGCGCCGTAGGAGACGGCGAACGCGAAGGGCACCGTCGCCCACCAGGACAGCCATTGCCACCCGGAGACCGGCCGGGACATGTGTGTGCTCACTCCCGCGGGGACGGCCCGCGGGCCCGTCACGGTTGCACGAACTCCGCGCCCCGCGCGTGCAGCATCTCGTGCAGCGCCAGGAAGACCTCCGCCGAGCGGGTGCCCGGCCAGTTCTCCGGGAGCAGTTCGAGGGGGAGGACCGGGTCGGCGTACGGCAGCCGGCGCCAGGAGTCCAGGGCCAGCAGATACGCCCGGTAGGCGTCCTCGGGCGTGGCCGGCGGCCCGGCCCTGAGCACCGGCTCGTGGGCGTCCAGGAACTCCTCGTGCAGCTTGGCGATCGACGGCAGGTCCCACCAGCGGGCCACCGCCTCCGCCGTCGCGGCGAAGCCCAGATGGTCGCCGCGGAACAGGTCCACGTACGGGGACAGCTCCAGGCGCTCCAGGGTGTGCCGGGTCTCGCCGTACAGCCGGGCCGGCGCGATCCAGACGCCCGGCGCGGCTGTCCCGAAGCCGAGGCGCGCGAGCCGGGAGCGCAGCAGATGGCGCTTGTGGCGCTCGGCCTCCGGGACGGAGAACACGGCGAGCACCCAGCCGTCGGAGAGCCGCGGCTCGTCACGGGCGTAGATCCGGCGGTCGCCGTCGTCGAGCAGCATCCGGGCGTCGTCCGACAGGGCGTACCCGGCGGCGCCGTCCGCCGTCTTCCGCGGCAGCAGCAGCCCGCGCCGCTTCAGCCGGGACACCGAGGAGCGCACCGAGGGCGCGTCCACGCCGAGCGCGCCGAGCAGCCTGATCAGCTCGGCCACCGCCAGCGGCGCGCCGTCCGGCGACCGGCCGTACGCGCCGTAGAGCGAGACGATCAGGGAACGGGGGGTGTGCTGCTCGGCCACGTGATCACTTTAAAGTGCCGGGTCCGGCCCCGTCGTCCCGGAGCCTGTTGTTCCGGAGCCCGTCGTCCCGGAGCCTGTTGTTTCGGAGCCCGTCGTCCCGGAGCCCGTCGTCCCGCAGCCGGAAGCGCTGCAGCTTGCCCGTCGCCGTGCGCGGCAGCGTGTCCAGGAAGACGATCTCGCGCGGCGACTTGTACGGGACGAGCCTGGCCCGTACGAAGGCGCGCAGCGCGGCCGCCGTCGTGCCGTCGCGCGGCACCCCGTCCCGTACCACCGCGTACGCCACCACGATCTCGCCGCGCAGCTGGTCGGGCCGGCCGATCACCGCCGCCTCGACGACGTCGGGGTGGGCGAGCAGGGCCTCCTCGACCTGGGGGCCCGGGATGTTGTACCCGGCCGAGATGATCATGTCGTCGGCGCGGGCGACGTAACGGAAGTAGCCGTCGGGCTCGCGGACGTAGGTGTCGCCGGTGATGTTCCAGCCCTCGCGCACGTACTCCGTCTGGCGCGGGTCGGCGAGATAGCGGCAGCCGACCGGGCCGCGCACCGCGAGCAGCCCCGGCTCGCCGTCCGCCAGCTCGCGTCCGGACGGGGTGACGACCCGGGCCTGCCAGCCGGGCACCGGGCGGCCGGTGGTGCCGGGGCGTATGTCGCCGTCGGCGGCGGAGATGAAGATGTGCAGGAGCTCGGTCGCGCCGATGCCGTTGATCAGCTTCAGGCCGGTGCGCTTGTGCCAGGCGTCCCAGGTGGCCGCCGGGAGGTTCTCGCCCGCCGAGACGCAGCGGCGCAGCGAGCCGAGGTCGTGTCCCTGCTCGTGGCCGGGGGCGTCCAGCTCCTCCAGCATCACCCGGTAGGCGGTCGGCGCGGTGAACAGCACCGACACCCGGTGCCGGGCGATCGCGGCGAGCAGTTGCTGCGGCCCAGCCTGTTCGAGCAGGACCGCGCACGCCCCGGCTCGCAGGGGGAAGACGACGAGCCCGCCGAGGCCGAAGGTGAAGCCGAGGGGCGGGGAGCCGGCGAAGACGTCGTCCGGCTCCGGGCGCAGGACGTGCGCGGAGAAGGTGTCGGCGGCGGCGAGCACGTCGCGGTGGAAGTGCATACAGCCCTTGGGCCGCCCGGTGCTGCCGGAGGTGAAGGCGATCAGCGCCACGTCGTCGGCGGCGGTCGGCACCGCCTCGTACGTCCCGGGCTTGGCCGCGGCGAGCGTCAGCAGGTCGTCGGGGCCGTCGCCGCCGAACGGGGTGACGCGCAGCCCCGGTATCTCGGCCTTGACCAGCTCGTCGAGCGCGCGCACGTCGCACAGCGCGTGGCTGCAGCGGGCCAGCTCGCACATCACGGCCAGCTCGCGCGCCCGCTGCTGGGCGAGGACGGTGACGGCGACCGCGCCCGCCTTCATCACGGCGAGCCAGCAGGCGGCCAGCCAGGGCGTGGTGGGCCCGCGGAGCAGCACCCGGTTGCCGGGGCGCACGCCCAGGTCCCCGGTCAGGACGTGGGCGATCCGGTCCACCCGCTCGCGCAGCTGCCCGTACGTCCAGACGCCGCCCTCGCCGTCCCGGAAGGCGGCGCGCTCGCCGCCGAATCGTTCCACCGTGCGGTCGAGCAGCTCGGCGCCGCAGTTGAGGCGGTCGGGATAGGAGAGCGAGGGCAGTTCGAAGAGCAGGTGCGGCCACTGCTCCGCGGGCGGCAGATGGTCGCGGGCGAAGGTGTCCTGGTGGGCCGAGGGCGTCAGCTCCATGCGTCCGTCCCCCTGTCGGTGGGATCGTCGTGGCGGTGGTGGCTGTCGTGGCGGTGGCGCCTGTCCTGGGGGCCGGTCCGGTCGGTTTCGGGGTCGGCCGTCGCCCAAGGAGCGTATCGTGATGGTGACGACAGTCAACGGTTCGCGATATGGCTTCGGCAGATACGGCTTCGACAGATACGGCTTCCGACGGGTACGGCCGACACGGATACGGCTTCCGGCAGGTACGGCCCGCCACAGACACGGCTTCCGACACAGACACGGCTTCCGACTCAGACACGGCTTCCGACACAGATACGGCTTCCTGCAGACACGGCTTCCGATACGGGCTCCGGCACCGCCGGCCCGGGAGAGGGCCCCATGGCCGCATTCTCGCTCGATCCGGAACAGATCACCTGGTGCGCCGAGCTGCGCCGGCTCGCCGCCGACCGGCTGCGCCCGCTCGCCGAGAAGGGCGAACCGGGCCGCGTCAACCGCCCCCTCGTCGCCGCCCTGGGCGAGCTCGGACTGCTCGCCCGGCTCTTCGACTCCGGCGCGCTCGACCTGTGCCTGATGCGCGAGTCCCTCGCCCACGCCTGCACGGAGGCCGAGACCGCGCTCGCCCTCCAGGGCCTCGGCGCCCACCCCGTCGCCGCCTTCGGCACCCCCGAGCAGCGCGCCCGCTGGCTCCCCGAGGTCGTCGCGGGCCGTGCCGTCGCCGCCTTCGCCCTCTCGGAGCCGGGCGCGGGATCCGACGCCGCCGCGCTGTCCCTGGAGGCCGTCGAGGACCGGGAGACCGGCGGCTGGCGGCTCCACGGCGAGAAGCGGTGGATCTCGAACGCGCCGGAGGCGGACCTGGTGACGGTGTTCGCCCGAACGGGCGACGACCCGCGGGGCGCCCGCGGCGTCACCGCCTTCCTCGTCCCCGGCGACCGGGCCGGGCTCGGCGGCGAAGCCCTGGACATGCTGGCGCCGCACGCGCTGGGCAGCCTGGTCTTCGACGGCGTGCGGGTCGGGCCCGGGGACGTGCTCGGGGCGCCGGGGGAGGGGTTCCGGGTGGCGATGGGGACGCTCAACCTGTTCCGGCCCAGCGTCGGCGCCTTCGCCGTCGGCATGGCGCAGGCCGCGCTCGACGCCGCCCTCGCCCACACCGCCGCCCGGCCCGCCTTCGGCGGCGTCCTCGCCGACCTCCAGGCCGTCGCCCACCAGGTCGCCGAGATGGCGACCCGCACCGAGGCGGCCCGGCTGCTGGTGTACGCGGCGGCCGAGGCGTACGACCGGGGCGACCCGGACGTGCCGCGGCGCGCGGCGATGGCGAAGCTGTTCGCGACCGAGACCGCCCAGTACGTCGTCGACGCCGCCGTCCAGCTGCACGGCGCCCGTGCACTCCAGCGCGGCCACCTCCTGGAACACCTCTACCGGGAGGTGCGGGCGCCGAGGATCTACGAGGGAGCCACGGAGGTCCAGCGGACGATCATCGCGAAGGAGCTGTACCGGGGCGCGGCCCGGTACGCCGAAACGGCCGGCGAAACGGCCGGTGAGGCGGCCGGCGAAAGGGGCGGCGAAAGGGGCGGCGTTCGGTCCGGGGCCCGGTCCGGGGTCCAGGCTTCCGCCCAGCCCGACGGCACCCCGCCCCGCGCCCAGACCCCCGCCCACACCCCCGACGACGCAGGAGTCCGCGCATGAGCCTGCACCGCCACAACCCCGCCCAGCTCTCCCCGCCCAGCGGCTTCAGCCACGCCGTCACCGCCACCGGCAGCCGGCTGGTGTTCCTCGCCGGGCAGACCAGCCTCGACCGCGACGGCAAGGTGATCGGGGAGACCCTGCCCGAGCAGTTCGAGACCGCTCTCACCAACCTGCTCACCGCCCTGCGCCACGCCGGTGCCACGCCCGCCGACCTGGCCCGGGTCACCGTGTACGCCACGGACGTCGCCGACTACCGCCACCACGCGCACGAACTCGGCCGGATCTGGCACCGGTTGGCGGGCCGTGACTATCCGGCCATGGCCGTGATCGGTGTCGTACGCCTGTGGGACGATCAGGCCCTGGTCGAACTGGACGGTTTCGCGGTCGTGGACGAGTGACGGACGAGTGACGCACGGGGAAGGCGGAGGGGTATGCCGGAGATCGAGCTGAGCGCCGGGACCATCGCGTACGAGGACACCGGCGGCCCCGGACCCGTCGTCGTCCTCCTCCACGGCCTGGTCCACGACGCCACGGTCTGGCGCGAGGTCACCGCCCGGCTCGCCCCCGGCCACCGGGTGATCGCGCCGACCCTTCCGTACGGCTCGCACCGCATCCCGATGCGGCCCGACGTACCGCTGTCGCCGGACACCGTGACCGACCTGGTCGGGGAGCTCCTCGACCGGCTCGACCTGCGTGAGGTGACGCTCGTCGAGAGCGACTGCGGCCGGGCCCAGACCGTCGCCGTCCGGCATCCCGAGCGGCTCGCCCGGCTCGTCCTCGTCTCCTGCGAGGCGTTCGACAACTACCCGCCCGGCGTCCCCGGCAAGATGATCGCGCTGGCCTGCCGGATCCCCGGCGGCGTCACCCTGATGGCCCGGGTGCTCGGCCTGAAGGCGCTGCGCCGTCTGCCCGTCGGCATCGGCGCGCTCACCCGGCGGCCGGTGCCGGACGCCGTCGTCGACGGCTGGCTCGAGCCGCTGCGTACCGACCCGGCCGTACGGCACGACTTCCGCCGCTACAACCTCGCCGTGCGCAAGGACGAGTTGCTGCGCGCGGCGGAGGGCCTGCGCTCCTTCGACCGGCCGGCGCTGGTGGTCTGGGCCGCCGACGACCTGATGATGCCGCGCGAGCACGGGCGCCGGCTCGCCGCGCTGCTGCCGAAGGGGCGGTACGTGGAGATCGCGGACAGCCGCACACTGATCGCGGAGGACCAGCCGGAGCGGCTCGCGACCGAGCTGCGCGCCTTCGTCGCGGAGGGCTGAAAGGGCTTGTCCGGGGCGGCCGGGGGCCGTTGCTTGATCAACTGGTGACGTCCTGGGGGCGGGCTTAGGGTCGAAAGGTGGACTGACCGGCCCACGGGTCCCTCAGGTGAGGGCGCGATGCGTCATGACTACCCCCAAGCCGACGACCTCGCAGAAGACTGCCGCCCCCCGGCACTCGGGCGACGGCAAGGGCATCGCCCTGTTCGTGATCGCCTCCTGCCAGTTGATGGTCGTCCTCGACATCACCATCGTGAACATCGCGCTGCCGCACATCCAGAGCGCACTGGACTTCTCCACCACCAGTCTGTCGTGGGTCGTCAACGCCTACACGCTGACCTTCGGCGGACTGCTGCTGCTCGGTGGCCGCACCGGTGACATCCTCGGCCGCCGCCGGGTCTTCATCTTCGGCGTGCTGCTCTTCGGACTGGCCTCGCTGCTCGGCGGATTCGCCCAGGAGTCCTGGCAGTTGCTCGCCGCCCGCTCGCTCCAGGGCGTCGGCGGGGCCATCGCCTCGCCGACCTCGCTGTCCCTGATCACCACGACCTTCGACGAGGGGCCCGAACGCAACCGGGCCTTCGGCGTGTTCGCGGGCGTCTCGGCCGGCGGCGGCGCGATCGGTCTGCTGGCCGGCGGGCTGTTGGTCGAATGGCTCAACTGGCGCTGGGTGTTCTTCGTGAACGTGCCGATCGCGCTGCTCATCGCCTTCCTGACTCCTCGTCACGTCAAGGAGTCCGAGCGCCACCCCGGTCACTTCGACGTGCTCGGCGCGCTCACCTCGACGCTGGGCATGGTGGCGCTGGTGTACGGCTTCATCCGCGCCGCGCAGGAGGGCTGGCGGGACCCGATCACAGTGGCCTCGTTCGGCGCGGCCGTCGTCCTGCTCGTCAGCTTCGTGTTCATCGAGCGGCGCTCCCGGCAGCCGATCACCCCGCTGCACATGTTCGCCGACCGCAACCGGTCCGGCACCTACGGCATCATGCTCTGCCTCGCGGCGGCCATCTTCGGAATGTTCTTCTTCCTCACGCTCTTCGTGCAGGACGTGCTGGGATTCAGCCCGCTCCAGGCCGGACTCGCCTTCCTGCCGGTCAGCGCGGTCATCGCGGTCCTGGCCGGGATCACCTCCCAACTCATGCCCCGCTACGGGCCGAAGCCGTTCATGGTCATCGGCTCGCTCTTCCTGGCGGCCGGCCTGTCCTGGCTGACCCTGACCGACGTCCACTCCACGTACCTCGGCAGCATCCTCGGACCGATGCTGGTCCTGAGCGCCGGCATGGGCATGATGTTCGTGTCGCTGACCCTGATGGCCCTCTCGGGCGTCCCCTCGTACGAGGCGGGCGCCGGCTCCGGCCTCCTCAACGCCACCCAGCAGGTGGGCGGCTCGCTCGGCCTCTCCATCCTGGTCACCGTCTTCGGCACGGCCAGCCGCAACGAGGCCCACACCCAGGTCCCGGCCTTCCTGTCCCAGGCCGGCCCCCTGCAGAAGGCCCAGTTCGCCCGGACCCAGCAACTCCCCAAACCCTGGAGCGACCAGGTCCTCACCAGCGGCGTCACGGCCGGCTTCATCGTGGCCGCGGCCTTCGCCATCCTCTCCTTCCTGATCGCCGTCATCGCGATCAAGGTCCGCCCCTCGGACATGGAACGGCTGCGGGGCGGCGAGATGATGCCGGGCGCGGGCTGAACGCGGCGGAACAGCGGTGCCGGGCTGACGTCCGTCAGCCCGGCACCGTGCGGTCGGTCGAGAGGTTCCCGGATCCCGGATATCCCTAGATGTCCCGGAAGATCTCGATCTGCGCGCCCACCGAGTTCAGCCGCTCCGCCAGGTCCTCGTAACCCCGGTTGATGACGTACACGTTGCGCAGCACCGAGGTGCCCTCGGCCGCCATCATCGCGAGGAGGACGACCACGGCCGGGCGGAGGGCCGGCGGGCACATCATCTCGGCGGCGCGCCAGCGGGTGGGGCCCTCGACGAGGACGCGGTGGGGGTCGAGGAGCTGGAGGCGGCCGCCGAGGCGGTTGAGGTCGGTGAGGTAGATGGCGCGGTTGTCGTAGACCCAGTCGTGGATCAGGGTCTTGCCCTGGGCCGTGGCCGCGATGGCCGCGAAGAAGGGCACGTTGTCGATGTTGAGGCCCGGGAAGGGCATCGGGTGGATCTTGTCGATCGGCGCCTCCAGTTTGGAGGGGCGGACCGTCAGGTCGACCAGGCGGGTGCGGCCGTTGTCGGCGGCGTACTCGGCGGAGCGGTCGTGGTCGAGGCCCATCTCCTCCAGGACCGCGAGCTCGATCTCCATGAACTCGATCGGGACCCGGCGGATCGTCAGCTCCGACTCGGTGACCACGGCCGCGGCGAGCAGGCTCATCGCCTCGACCGGGTCCTCGGAGGGGGAGTAGTCGACGTCGACGTCGATCTGCGGCACGCCGTGCACGGTGAGCGTGGTGGTGCCGATGCCGTCGACCCGTACGCCGAGCGCCTCCAGGAAGAAGCACAGGTCCTGGACCATGTAGTTGGAGGAGGCGTTGCGGATGACGGTGACGCCGTCGTGGCGGGCGGCGGCCAGGAGGGCGTTCTCGGTCACGGTGTCGCCGCGCTCGGTCAGCACGATCGGGCGGTCGGGGGCGACGTTCGGCTCGACCTGGGCGTGGTAGAGGCCCTCGGTGGCCTGGATGTCGAGGCCGAAGCGGCGCAGCGCGATCATGTGCGGCTCGATCGTGCGGGTGCCGAGGTCGCAGCCGCCGGCGTACGGCAGCTTGAAGCGGTCCAGGCGGTGCAGCAGCGGGCCGAGGAACATGATGATGGAGCGGGTGCGGATGGCCGCCTCTGCGTCGATCGACTCCATCTCCAGCTCGGCCGGCGGCACGATCTCCAGGTCGACGCCCTCGTTGATCCAGCGGGTGCGGACGCCGATGGAGTTGAGGACCTCCAGGAGCCGGAAGACCTCCTCGATGCGGGCCACCCGGCGCAGCACCGTGCGGCCCTTGTTGAGGAGGGAGGCGCACAGCAGCGCGACACAGGCGTTCTTGCTCGTCTTGACGTCGATGGCACCGGAGAGCCGGCGGCGGCCCACGACCCGCAGGTGCATGGGGCCGGCGTAACCCAGGGAGACGATCTCGCTGTCGAGAGCCTCACCGATTCGGGCGATCATCTCAAGGCTGATGTTCTGGTTGCCGCGCTCGATCCGGTTGACGGCGCTCTGGCTGGTGCCGAGTGCGTCGGCCAGCTGGGTCTGGGTCCAGCCGCGGTGCTGGCGGGCGTCACGGATGAGCTTGCCGATGCGTACGAGGTAGTCGTCTGCCATGGCGTCACGTTATCTCAGATATGAGATGACGCTCGCGGTGGGGTGGGCCATCAGGGTGACGGAGTATGAGCAATGGGGTGACGGGGTTCATACAGGGGCAGTTCGGTCCCGCTCGGCAGCCGTACGGCCCCGACCAGGCCCCAGCCCTGGTCGCTGACGGGCCGTGAGACCTCCGCCCCGCGGTCCTCGAGTGCGGCGAGTGTCCGCGCGATGTCGTCGCACATCAGATAGACCTCGCTCTTCGGCTCCCCCTCGGTCGGGTGCACCGCGATCTCGGCGGGTGGCAGCCGGAAGATGAGCCAGCCGCGCCCCGCGTCCACGTGGTCGAAGCCGAAGACGTCCCTGAGGAACGCCCGGTCCGCCTCCGCGTCCTGGGTGTAGAGGATCACATGCGCGCCGCTGAACATGCCTCAATAGTCCGCCACCGTCCGTATTGAGGCAATTGAGCATCGGCTGTACGAGGGTCAGGCCTCCCGCAGGCGGACCCGCTGGATCTGGCAGGCGAGCGCACGGCGCGCCGAGGCCGGGCCCGCCTCGCTCCCGTCCGTCGTGGCCAGGACGTCGAGGCCGCGGGCGATCCGGTCGTACGCCTTCTGGTACGCGCCGAACCGGGGTTCGGCCGAGTGCTCTCGCAGGTCCTCCTCGACGAGGCGTCGCAGCGCGTCCACGTTCGACGCGGTGAACCGCTTCCGGCCGCGGGCCAGTACGTGCACCAGTCGCGCGCAACGGGCCCTGTCGCCGAGGGCCTCCGAGACCTCCTCGGCGAGCCCCCACAGGCGCCCTTCGAGCCAGGGTGTGTCGTGCTGGTCGAGCGACACGTCCGCCGCCTCCCCGGCTCCGGGTCTGGCCAGCTGCTTGGAGACGGCCGGCTGGCTCATCCCGGCGAGCCGGGCGAGCCGGTCCTGGGTCCAGCCGGCCGCGGCCAGCGCCTGGATCATCTCGGCGCGCAGGCGGCGCATCTCCTCGCCCGCCCGGATGACCTCGTTCATCCCGGCGAACATCTGCCCGACCTGCTCCTCGGTCAGGTCCGTCGCGTCGAGGGCCTCGGGCGCATCGGTCGATTCGGCTGCCATAACCCTGTTATACACCGTGCTCGACACGCTCATAACCAGGTTGTATAACGTGGTTATGAAACCTCTCTTCTGTGTCCCCGGCGGCTCCGGCGACCCCGCCTACCTCGGCGACCTCGGCGGCCTCTCCGCCCACCGCACCCTCGTCCTCCCCGAACGGCCCAGCACCGCCGACGGCGTCGAGGCCCTCCGCATCCGCCTCGGACTCGACCGGATCGCCCTGCTCGGCCACTCCGCCGGCGCCAACACCGCCGTCCGGTACGCCGCCCGCCACCCGCACCGCGTCGAGCGGCTCGTCCTCGTCGCCCCGAGCACCCGCGCCGTCGGCATCGACATCACCGCCGGCACCCGGCTCGACCTCGCCCGCCGCCGCGCGCACGAGCCGTGGTTCCCGGCGGCCTTCGCCGCCCTGGAGGCGATCAACGCGGGCACGGGCGCCGACTGGGAGGCCGTCGCACCCTTCCGGTACGGCCGCTGGGACGCCGCCGCCCGCCGGCATCACGCGGCGAGCGTCGAGGCGGGGGCGGTCCCCGCCGTGGGTGACGCCGACACGCCTGCCGCCACTCGCGCCGGACTCCGCGCGCTCTCCGCGCCCGTTCTGCTGCTCGCGGGCGAGTTCGACGTGAACAGCCCGCCGAGCGCGGTGGGGGAGTGCGCCGGGCTCGTGTCGGACGCCGTATTCCACGTACAGGCGGGTGCCGGGCACTATCCGTGGCTGGACGACCCCGCCCGGTTCGTCGCGACCCTGACCGGGTTTCTCGGGCCCTGCCGGGCATGACCGACCGCCGGTGATGTACTAGAGTTATCTCGACATCGAGATATCTGCCGAGGCGCACCGCTGCCGTACGCCGACATCAGTCTGGCGGTAAGGGTTACCTAACTTAGCCTTACCTTAGCGGATTGGCGACGTGGCGTGGCGGCAGGATGCGGTGGAACGCGCACATATATGAAGGAGACTGTCGTGTCGGCGAACAGCTTCGACGCCCGCAGCACGCTGCGCGTGGGCGACGAGTCGTACGAGATCTTCAAGCTGGACAAGGTCGAGGGCTCCGCGCGCCTCCCTTACAGCCTGAAGGTCCTCCTGGAGAACCTGCTCCGCACCGAGGACGGCGCGAACATCACCGCCGACCACATCCGGGCGCTCGGCAACTGGGACTCCCAGGCCCAGCCGAGCCAGGAGATCCAGTTCACGCCGGCGCGCGTGATCATGCAGGACTTCACCGGTGTCCCCTGTGTCGTCGACCTCGCCACCATGCGTGAGGCCGTCGCGGCGCTCGGCGGCGACCCGGCGAAGATCAACCCGCTCTCCCCGGCCGAGATGGTCATCGACCACTCCGTCATCGCCGACAAGTTCGGCACGAACTCCGCCTTCGCGGAGAACGTGGAGCTGGAGTACGGCCGCAACAAGGAGCGCTACCAGTTCCTGCGCTGGGGCCAGACCGCGTTCGACGACTTCAAGGTCGTCCCGCCGGGCACCGGCATCGTCCACCAGGTGAACATCGAGCACCTGGCCCGTACGGTCATGGTCCGCAACGGCCAGGCGTACCCCGACACCCTCGTCGGCACCGACTCCCACACCACCATGGTCAACGGCCTCGGTGTGCTCGGCTGGGGCGTCGGCGGCATCGAGGCCGAGGCCGCCATGCTCGGCCAGCCGGTCTCCATGCTGATCCCGCGCGTCGTCGGCTTCAAGCTGACCGGCGAGCTGCCCACCGGCACCACCGCCACCGACCTGGTGCTGACCATCACCGAGATGCTGCGCAAGCACGGTGTCGTCGGCAAGTTCGTCGAGTTCTACGGTGAGGGCGTCGCCGCCACCTCGCTCGCGAACCGCGCCACCATCGGCAACATGTCGCCGGAGTTCGGCTCCACCGCCGCGGTCTTCCCGATCGACGACGAGACCCTGAACTACCTCAAGCTCACCGGCCGCTCCGAGCAGCAGGTCGCGCTCGTCGAGGCGTACGCCAAGGAGCAGGGCCTCTGGCTGGACCCGAAGGCCGAGCCGGACTTCTCCGAGAAGCTGGAGCTCGACCTCTCCACGGTCGTCCCGTCGATCGCCGGCCCGAAGCGCCCGCAGGACCGCATCGTCCTCGCGAACGCCGCCGAGCAGTTCAAGACCGACGTCCTCAACTACGTCTCCACCGTCGACGAGGCCGAGCTGGAGTCCTTCCCGGCCTCCGACGCCCCGGCCAACCACCCGAACGGTGGCGCCCCGTCGAACCCGGTCCAGGTCACCGCCCCCGACGGCACGACCTACACGATCGACCACGGTGCGGTGACGGTCGCGGCCATCACCTCCTGCACCAACACCTCGAACCCGTACGTCATGGTCGCCGCCGCGCTCGTCGCGAAGAAGGCCGTGGAGAAGGGCCTGACCCGCAAGCCGTGGGTCAAGACCACCCTCGCCCCGGGCTCGAAGGTCGTCACCGACTACTTCGACAAGGCGGGCCTGACCCCGTACCTCGACAAGGTCGGCTTCAACCTCGTCGGCTACGGCTGCACCACCTGCATCGGCAACTCCGGCCCGCTGCCGGAGGAGGTCTCCAAGGCCGTCAACGAGCACGACCTCGCGGTCACCTCGGTCCTCTCCGGCAACCGGAACTTCGAGGGCCGCATCAACCCCGACGTCAAGATGAACTACCTGGCCTCCCCGCCGCTGGTCGTCGCGTACGCCATCGCGGGCTCCATGAAGGTGGACATCACCAAGGACGCGCTGGGTGTCGACACCGAGGGCAACCCGGTCTTCCTCAAGGACATCTGGCCGTCGGAGGCCGAGGTCAACGACGTCGTCGCCAACGCCATCGGCGAGGACATGTTCTCCAAGTCCTACCAGGACGTCTTCGCCGGCGACGCCCAGTGGCAGGCGCTGTCGATCCCGACCGGCAACACCTTCGAGTGGGACCCGCAGTCGACCTACGTCCGCAAGCCCCCGTACTTCGAGGGCATGACGATGGAGACCACCCCGGTCACCGACATCGAGGGCGCCCGCGTGCTCGCGAAGCTCGGCGACTCGGTCACCACCGACCACATCTCCCCGGCCGGTGCCATCAAGGCCGACACCCCGGCCGGCAAGTACCTCACCGAGCACGGTGTGGAGCGTCGTGACTTCAACTCCTACGGCTCGCGCCGAGGCAACCACGAGGTCATGATCCGCGGCACGTTCGCCAACATCCGCCTGCGCAACCAGATCGCGCCGGGCACCGAGGGCGGCTACACCCGCGACTTCACCCAGGCCGACGGCCCGGTGTCGTTCATCTACGACGCCTCGCAGAACTACCAGGCCGCCGGCATCCCGCTGGTCATCCTGGGCGGCAAGGAGTACGGCTCCGGCTCGTCCCGTGACTGGGCGGCCAAGGGCACGGCCCTCCTCGGTGTCAAGGCCGTCATCACCGAGTCGTACGAGCGCATCCACCGCTCGAACCTCATCGGCATGGGCGTCCTCCCGCTGCAGTTCCCGGCCGGCCAGTCGGCCGACTCGCTCGGCCTGACCGGTGAGGAGACCTTCTCCATCACCGGCATCACCGAGCTGAACGAGGGCACCACCCCGAGCACGGTCAAGGTGACCACCGACACCGGTGTCGAGTTCGACGCGGTCGTCCGCATCGACACCCCCGGTGAGGCGGACTACTACCGCAACGGCGGCATCATGCAGTACGTGCTGCGCAACCTGATCCGCGGCTGAGGATCAGTACGGCAAGGGCCCTCTCCCCGTCCGGGGAGAGGGCCCTTGCCCGTGTGCGGGTCAGCCGAGGAGCTCGATCTCCGCCAACTCGCCGCCCGAGCCGGCCGCCACCAGCCGGTACCTCGCGTACGAGCCCGGCGCCGCCACCGTGAACACCCGGGTCTGCCGGTCCCACGCGAAGGACTCGCCCGACCGGCGGTCCAGGTCCGTCCACGTCACGCCGTCCGCCGAGCCCTGGAGCACCCAGCCCGCCGGAGCCTTCGCCCGGTCCGCCGACGAGGTCAGCGTGTACTGGACGGCCTTCCCGGGAGCGCTGACCGGCAGCTCGACCGCGCCGGCCACCGGGCCCGACGTCGCCGAGGTGTCGTCGAACAGCGGGCCCGCGCCCCTGACCAGATCCGTCCGCGGCGCCGGCACCTTGTCGTCCTTGGTGAGCGACACCGGGCCCGCCGAGGCGCCCGTGCCCCAGGCCGAGGGCTTCGGGCCCATGTCGAACTTCAGGGTGCCGCCCTTCGCGAGGAGGTCGTGCGGCAGCGCCGTCGACCTCCACGCCACGCCGTTCAGCCTCACGCCCTGGACGTAGATGTTGCGGGCGCTGTTCCGCGGCGCCTCCACGACCAGCGTGCGGCCGTTGTCCATCCGCACGGTCGCCTTCGTGAAGAGCGGCGAGCCGATCGCGTACTCCCCGCCGCCCATCACCAGCGGGTAGAAGCCGAGCGAGGAGAAGAGGAACCAGGCCGACTGCTCGCCGTTGTCCTCGTCGCCGTGGTAGCCCTGCCCGATCTCGCTGCCTGTGTAGAGCCGGGAGAGCACCTCACGGACCTTCTCCGCCGTCTTCCACGGCTGCCCGGCCGCGTCGTACATGTACGGCACGTGGTGCGCGACCTGGTTGGAGTGCCCGTACATGCCCATCCGCACGTCCCGGGCCTCGGTCATCTCGTGGATGACGCTGCCGTACGAGCCGGCCACGTCCGGGCTCGCCGTCTCCGGCGTGCTGAAGTACGCGTCGAGCTTCTGCGCGAGGCCCGCGCGCCCGCCGTACAGGTTGGCCAGGCCCCGGGAGTCCTGCGGGGCGGTGAAGGCGTAGCCCCAGCCGTTGGTCTCCGTGTAGTCGTAGCCCCAGATCCGCGGGTCGTACGACTCCGAGGGCACCCGCCAGGCGCCGCCGGCGTCCCGGCCCTGGAAGAAGCCGGCCTTCGTGTCGAAGAGCGTGACGTACTTGCGGGCCCGGTCGAGGAAGTACGCGGACTCCTCCGCGTACCGCTTCTTCCCGGTCCTCGCGTAGAGCGCCCGGCCCATCCTGCCGATGCCGTAGTCGTTGAGGTAGCCCTCCAGGGACCAGGACAGGCCCTCGTCGGTGTCGGTCGAGGCGTAGCCGGTGAAGGGCGAGGTCGCCATGCCCTTGCGGCCCGTGCCCCGGCTCGGCGAGACGACGGTCGCGTTCTTCAGGGCCGCCTCGTACGCCGCCTCCGCGTCGAAGTCGACCCCCTTCACGTACGCGTCGGCGAAGGCCACGTCGGAGGAGGTGCCGGTCATCAGGTCCGCGTAGCCGGGCGACGACCAGCGGGAGATCCAGCCGCCGTCCTTGTACTGCTGCACGAAGCCGTCGACCAGCTCGCCCGCCTTCTTCGGGGTGAGGAGTGAGTAGGCCGGCCAGGTGGTGCGGTAGGTGTCCCAGAAGCCGTTGTTGACGTACGGCCTGCCCTCGACGACCTTCGCGCCGGTCCGGGTCGGCGTGTCGGGCCCGGCCGGCGGAGTGAAGGGGCTGGCGTACCGGTAGGTCGAACCGACCTTCTCGAACGCCGAGTTGGGGTAGAGGTAGAGCCGGTAGAGGCTGGAGTAGAGGGTGACCAGCTGGTCGTGGCTCGCGCCCTCGACGGTGACCCGGCCGAGCACGTCGTCCCAGGCGTCCTGGGCGCGCTCGCGGACGGTGTCGAAGGACGTGCCCTCCGGGATCTCGTCGGCGAGGTTGGCCTTCGCCTGGTCGACGGAGATGAGCGAGGTCGCGATCCGCAGCGTGACCGTGCGGTCCGCGCCCGCGTCGAAGCGCAGGTGTCCCTGCACGCCCTGCGCCGAGGAGTCCGTGACCGGCGCGTCGAAGACGCCGTACACGAACATCCGGCCCGCGCCCGTCGACAGACCGCTCTTCACGTCGGAGTAGCCGGTGAAGGAGCGGGTCTCCGGGTCGAGGGTGAGGCCGCCCTGGTCGGTGACGTTGTCGAGGACGACGCTCGCGTCCGCTCCGGGATAGGTGAAGCGCATGACGGCCGCGTGGTCGGCCGGGGCGATCTCCGCCTTCAGACCGTTCTGGAAGGTGACGCCGTAGAGGTACGGCTTCGCCGTCTCGTCGGCGTGCCGGAACGGCAGCGCGCGGGCGCCCCGGTCGGTCGGCGGGGTGCCGGCGGCGGCCGACGGCATCACCTGGAAGGTCTGCCGGTCGCCCATCCACGGGCTCGGCTGGTGGCTGACGGCCAGCGCCTGGAGGGTGGGCAGGTTGTCCGCGTTGTTGCCGCGCGCGTACTCGTAGATCCAGCTCTGCGTCGCCGCGTTGGTGACCGGCGTCCAGAAGTTGAAGCCGTGCGGCACGGCCGTGGCCGGGAAGGTGTTGCCGCGCGAGAAGGAGCCGGAGGAGTTGGTGCCGCGGACCGTCGAGGCGTACTCGGAGAGGCGGTCGTACGGCTGCTGCGGCGTCTTCGGCGCGATCGAGAGGTCGTCGATCCAGCCCTGGAACTTCCCCGGGCCCTTGGGGGAGTCGTACGCCACCAGGATCCGGTCCACCGTCTTGCCGCCCGCCACGTCACCGATCCGGGCCGTCACCCGGTTCCACTGGTTGACGTAGAGCCGCTTGGCCGCGCCCTGCCCCTGCGGGGTGAGCAGCCCGCCGTACGAGTCCCTCGCGCCCAGATCGCTCAGATAGGTGCCGTCGGTGAAGGCGAGGTCCACGGACACGTTCGTGGCCGGGTAGTTCAGGTCGGCGTCGGAGGCCGACATCGACGGGAAGATCTCGTAGGACAGCTCGGTGTTGCGGACGATCCGGGTGTCGACGTCGAAGACCTTGTTGTACGAGTAGGCCCGGCCGTCGCCCTTGTGGGTGCCCGCGTAGCGCAGCGCGCGCTTCCCCGTGAAGCCCGCGCCCGCCTTGGCGGTGGGGGAGCCGCTGGGGCCGCGGTCGACGGCGCTGCGCATCTCCTCGGGGACGGGATGGGAGGTGTCGCCGTTCGAGAACTGGACGTCGGCGAGCTGGGTGAGGCCCGCGCCCGCGTTCCTGGTGATCTCCAGGCGGTAGTGGGCGTATGCGGTACCGGCTCCCGGGATGTCGTACGACTTCGTCTCGAAGCGCTTGGCGAAGCTCTCGCCCGCCCGCGTGTCGAGGACCGTCCACTCCTTGCCGTCCGCCGAGCCCTTGAGGGTCCAGTCGCGGGGATCGCGTTCGGCGGCGTCGTTGGCCGAGGTCAGCGCGTACGTCGCCAGCTTCACCGGCTGGTCGAGGTCGAACTCCAGCCAGGCGGTCGGCTCGAACACCAGCCACTTGGTGCCGGGTTGGAGATCGACCAGGTTCTCCTTCACCTCGCCGGCGCCGGCGTTCTCGCCGCTGGCGCGCACGGTCGTCACCCGGTCGGTGACGTTGCCCGGGATGCCGGTGGCGAATCCGCCGTCGACGCCCGATGCGCGCTGCTGTCCGTCGGGGCCGACTTCGACGGTGTCGCGCCAGGTCGGCTGGGTCTCGTCCGGTTCGAAGGAGGTTTTGAACTCCCGGGCGGTATCGGCGGAATCATCCGATCGGCCCGGAAGCGCCTGAGCCACCGAAGGGGTGAGGCTCAGGACCAGTGCGGCCGACGCCGCGAGCGAGAGTGCTCTGAGAGGGAGGTGCATGCCGTGTCGCCACTCCTGCCGCTGGTTGTAGACAACGTTGTCAGACTCACCGCGCAAAGTCCCAGAGAAGGGCAAGCGGCAAGGGCTGTCAAGGGCGTTGACGGCAAAATGAAGAGCGGGCCGGGGGAGGAAACGGGGCAGAAATACCGCGGATGTCCCGCAGGTCTCAACTCGGAGAAGACTGACGGGGAAAGCCGGTTTCGATCTTGCTCCGATGACGGGAAGTGGACTATACCTGTCGGCGTCCAGCCCGTCGTACCACGCAACAGTGACGACGACGCCCGACGCCTGCACGACCCAGCTGCAATTGACCGCGGTGGCGGGGCCCTTCGCCTGAGGCGAACTCTGTACGGGCGACCGGTACACCGCCTGAGTCCTGAATGAAGGCGAGGACTTGAGCATGGGATCCACCTCCGCCCAGAACGACGCCCCCGGTAACGGGGGCCTCGGCCGCCGCGATCTGATCAAGCGTTCCGCCGCGCTCGGTCTGATCTCGGTGCCCACGATGAGTTTCCTGTCGGCGTGCGCCTCCAGCGGCGGCGACGACACGAGCTCCGACAAGCCCAAGGGCGAGAAGACCAAGGACAATCCGTTCGGCGTCGCCAAGGGCGGAAAGATAGACGTCGTCGTCTTCAAGGGCGGTTACGGCGACGACTACGCCAAGGCGTGGGAGGCCAGCTTCAACAAGAAGTGGGGCATCACCGCGACCCACACCGGCACCCAGGAGATCACCGGCAAGCTCCAGCCCCGCTTCAACGCGGGCAACCCGCCGGACCTCGTCGACGACTCCGGCGCCCAGAAGATCAAGATCGACGTCCTGCAGAAGAACGGCCAGCTGCTCGACCTCGCCGAGGTCCTCGACGCGCCGTCCGTCGACGACCCCGCCAAGAAGGTCCGCGACACGCTGATCCCGGGCACCCTCGACGCCGGCATCCTGGAGGGCAAGACCGTCGCCCTCAACTACATCTACACGGTGTGGGGCCTGTGGTACTCCGGCAAGCTCTTCAAGGAGAAGGGCTGGACCGAGCCGAAGACCTGGGACGACTTCCTCGCCATCTGCAAGGACGCCACCTCACAGGGCATCGGCGGCCTCGCCCACCAGGGCAAGTACCCGTACTACATCAACGTCGCCATCATGGACCTGATCGCCAAGAAGGGCGGCCTGGACGCCATGAAGGCGATCGACAACCTCGACCCCAAGGCGTTCGTCGGCTCCGACGCCGCCAAGGAGGCCGTCGAGGCGATCTACGAGGTGGTCGAGAAGGGCTACCTCATGCCCGGCACCAACGGCCTCACCCACACCGAGTCGCAGACCCGCTGGAACCAGTACAAGGCCGCCTTCATCACCTGTGGCTCCTGGCTGGAGAACGAGCAGCTCAACCAGACCCCGGCCGACTTCGACATGAAGTTCATGCCCATGCCGCTGCTGCCCGGCAGCAAGATGCCGTACGAGGCGATCCGCGCCGGCTCCGGCGAGCCCTTCATCATCCCCGCCAAGGCCAAGAACCTGGCCGAGGCGAAGGAGTTCATGCGGATGATGCTCTCCAAGGAGTGGTCGACGCTCTTCGCCAAGGAGGCCAACTCGCTCACCATCCTCGCCGACGGCGTGGACCCGAGCGTCAAGCTGCGCCCCGGCACCCAGTCCACCGTCGAGGCGTCCAAGAAGGCCGGCACCAACACCTTCCGGTTCCTCTACACCGAGTGGTACAGCGAGATGGACACCGAGATCCAGAACGCCTCCAACGAGCTGATGGCGAAGCGCATCCAGCCCGCGGAATGGCTGAAGCGGGCCCAGGCCGCGGTCGACAAGGCCGCCAAGGACCCGGCGGCCAAGAACAACCACCGCGACTGATCTCGCGCACGACCGAGCCGGGAACAGCCGGGAACACCCGGCAACACCAGGGACAGGAACGCCACGCCATGCGCAAAGGGCAGTACAAGTTCGTCACGGGATTCCTCTTCGTCCCCGTGGCCCTCTATCTGGTCTTCGTCATCTGGCCGTACCTCCAGACGTTCGGCTACTCGCTGACCGACTGGAAAGGCCAGTCGCAGACCTTCTCCTTCGTCGGACTCGACAATTACGTCGCCCTCTTCAAGGACGACGTCTTCCTGGGAGCGGTCTGGCACAACATCCTGTTCCTGGTGTTCATCCCGGTGATCACCATCCTGCTCGCCCTCTTCTTCGCCTTCATGGTGAACGCGGGCGGGCGCAGCCGGGCCGGCGGAGTGGCCGGCGTCGGCGGATCGAAGTTCTACAAGATCGTCTACTTCTTCCCGCAGGTCCTCTCGCTCGCGATCCTCGCCGTGCTCTTCGGCGCTGTGTACCGCAGCGACACCGGCGGGATGCTCAACGGCGTGCTGCTCAAGCTCGGCCTCATCGACGCGGAGAACCCGGTCGAGTGGCTGAACGAGCCGAACTTCGTGCTCTGGGCGCTGATGGCGGTCGTCGTCTGGCACGGCGTCGGCTTCTACCTGGTGCTGTTCTCCGCCGCCATGCAGTCCATCCCCAAGGACATCTACGAGGCCGCGCTCATCGACGGCGCCGGCCGCGCCCAGTCCTTCTTCCGCATCACCCTGCCGCTGCTGTGGGACTCCGTGCAGACGGCCTGGGTCTACCTCGGCATCGTGGCGATGGACATGTTCGTCCTCGTCTCGACCATGACCTCGGGCGACTACGGCGGTGGCCCCGACCACCACAGCGAGGTCATGTCCACCGTGATGATGCGGAACTTCCTCTACTTCGGAAAGAGCGGCTACGCCTGTGCCATGGGCGTCGTGATGCTGCTGCTCACCCTGATCGTGTCCGTGGTCACGCTGCGCGCCACCCGCCGCGAGCGCCTCGAGTTCTGAGCGGGAGAACCGACGATGACTGCACCCATCCAGAAGTCCGACACCCCCACGGCCGGGGTGCCCCGCCAGCGCGCGGGCGGCAAGACCGGCAAGAGCGGCGCTCCGGCGTCCGGCCCCGCCCGTGAGGGCACCGTCCTGAACGTCTTCTCGCACGGCTTCCTCGCCCTCTGGGCGCTGATGATCGTGCTGCCGCTGATCTGGCTCGTGCTGAGCTCCTTCAAGACCGACTCGCAGATCGCCGGATCGGCCTTCGGCTGGCCCGCCCACTGGTCCTTCGACGTCTTCACCCGGGCGTGGCACAAGGGCATCGGCGACTACTTCCTCAACACCGTGATCGTCCTGGTGTTCTCGGTGCCGCTGACCATGCTCTTCGGCTCCATGGCCGCGTACGTGCTCGCGCGCTACCGCTTCTGGGGCAACCGGCTCATCTACTACTTCTTCGTCGCCGGCGCGATGTTCCCGGTCTTCCTGGCGCTCGTCCCGCTCTTCTTCATGGTGAAGATGCTCGGGATGCTCAACACCTACCAGGGCCTGGTCCTGGTGTACGTCGCCTACTCGATGCCGTTCACCGTCTTCTTCATGCACTCCTTCTTCCGGACGCTGCCGACGGCCGTCTTCGAGGCGGCGATCCTGGACGGCGCCTCGCACACCCGGGCCTTCTTCCAGGTGATGCTGCCGATGGCGAAGCCGGGCCTGGTGAGCGTGGGCATCTTCAACACGCTGGGGCAGTGGAACCAGTTCCTGCTGCCGACCGTGCTGATGCAGCCGCAGACGGGTGACGACCCCGAGCGGTACGTGCTCACCCAGGGCCTGATCCAGCTCCAGCAGCAGCAGGGCTACGCCTCCGACCTGCCGGTGCTCTTCGCCGGCGTGACGATCGCCATGATCCCGATGCTGGTGGTCTACCTGTCCTTCCAGCGGCAGGTCCAGGCAGGTCTCACCTCGGCCACGCTCAAGTAACGAGTCAGGCGCTCCGTCCGGCCTCCGGGGGACTCACTCCCCGGGGGCCGGATCTTTTGCGTCCGGATTCCGGTCCGCTGTAGGACTTGACGCCGACAAGCCCCACAGCGGAGCTTGGAGTTCATAACTTGTACACGTCATAGGGTGGAGAGAGTCAATGGAGACTCCGGGGTCGCAGTCCTCGCTGCACCGGGCCAATCTGGAGCGGGTCGTCCGGGCGGTAAGGATGGCCGGATCGCTCACCCAGGCGGAGATCGCCCGGGCGACGGGCCTGTCCGCCGCCACGGTCTCCAACATCGTGCGGGAGCTGAAGGACGGCGGCACCGTGGAGGTCACCCCGACCTCCGCCGGGGGCCGCCGGGCCCGCAGCGTCTCGCTCAGCGGCGACGCCGGCATCGTCATCGGCGTCGACTTCGGGCACACCCACCTGCGCGTCGCGGTCGGCAACCTGGCCCACCAGGTGCTCGCCGAGGAGGCCGAGCCGCTGGATGTCGACGCCTCCGCCGCGGAGGGCTTCGACCGGGCGGAACGGCTGGTCACACGGCTGATCGCGAGCACCGGCATCGGCCGGGACAAGGTCATCGGCGTCGGTCTCGGCGTGCCCGGACCGATCGACGTGTCCTCGGGCCTGCTCGGCTCCACGTCGATCCTGCCGGGCTGGAGCGGGATCAACCCCGCCGACGAGCTCTCCGCCCGCCTCGGCGTCCCCGTGCACGTCGACAACGACGCCAACCTCGGCGCGCTCGGCGAGCTGGTCTGGGGCAGCGGCCGGGGCGTGAAGGACCTCGCGTACATCAAGGTCGCCAGCGGTGTGGGCGCCGGCCTGGTGATCGACGGCCGGGTCTACCGGGGCCCGGGCGGCACGGCCGGCGAGATCGGCCACATCACGCTCGACGAGTCGGGCCCGGTGTGCCGCTGCGGCAACCGGGGCTGCCTGGAGACCTTCACCGCCGCCCGCTACGTGCTGCCGCTGCTCCAGCCCAGCCACGGGCCCGATCTGACCATGGAGCGGGTGGTGCAGCTGGCCCGCGAGGGCGACCCCGGCTGCCGCCGGGTGATCGCCGACGTCGGCCGGCACATCGGCAGCGGTGTCGCCAACCTCTGCAACCTCTTGAACCCGAGCCGGGTGATCCTGGGCGGAGATCTGGCCGAGGCCGGTGAGCTGGTGCTGGCGCCCATCAGGGACTCCGTCTCGCGCTACGCCATCCCCAGCGCCGCCCGGCAGCTCTCCGTGGCCCCGGGGGCCCTGGGCGGCCGCGCCGAGGTGCTCGGCGCGCTGGCGCTCGTGCTGAGCGAGATGGGCGAGTCGACGCTCCTCGAAGGCGCTGTGGGCGCTATGGGCGGTTTGTCGGGGGCGATGAAGTCGCAGTCTCCTGCCTTCACTTAGATAACGAATGGCACCGTTGTCGTCTCGTTAAGGATTTACTCCTTGACGACGGGCGTGTGGCCGAGTTGACTTCCAGCCACCTCGGCCGCAACGTCGCGGCCTCGTCAGGGAGGCAACCCCACATGAACGCAGTGACGCGTCGCGTCGTCATAGGCACGGCCGCGGTTTCCATGGCCCTCTCCCTTGCCGCCTGTGGCAAGGCCGGTGACAACGGCTCCGGCGGCTCGGCCGGCGGCGACAGCAAGACGATCGGTCTGCTCCTGCCGGAGAACAAGACCACGCGCTACGAGACCTTCGACCGCCCGATCATCGAGGCGAAGATCAAGGCCCTGTGCTCCGACTGCGAGGTCAAGTACAACAACGCCGCGCAGGACACCGAGACGCAGAAGAAGCAGTTCGACGCGCTCGTCACCCAGGGCGTGAAGGTCATCATCCTGGACTCGGTCGACTACAAGGCCACCAAGTCCTGGGTCCAGCAGGCCGAGGCCAAGGGCGTCAAGGTCGTCGCGTACGACCGCCTGGCCGAGGGCCCGATCTCCGCCTACGTCTCGTACGACAACGAGAAGATCGGCCGCCTGCAGGGCGAGGCCCTGGTGAAGGCCCTCGGTGCCGGCGCCAAGTCCGCCAACGTTGTCATGATCAACGGCTCGCCGACCGACCCGAACGCCCCGCTGTTCAAGAAGGGCGCGCACAGCGTCATCGACGGCGCCGTGAAGAAGGTCGTCTACGAGCAGGACATCCCGGACTGGTCCCCGGACGAGGCCAACAAGAAGATGGGCGCCGCCATCGACTCGCTGGGCAAGACCGGCTTCCAGGGCGTCTACTCCGCCAACGACGGCATGGCCGGCGGCATCATCACCGCCCTCAACAAGCAGGCCGTCAAGGTCCCGGTCGGCGGCCAGGACGCCGAACTCGCCGGTCTGCAGCGCATCCTGAAGGGCGACCAGGCCTTCACGATCTACAAGCAGATCAAGCCCGAGGCCGAGACCACCGCCGAGATCGCCGTCAAGCTCCTCAAGGGCGAGAAGATCGACGAGCTCACCCCGGTCCAGGTCGACAGCCTCACCGGTGAGTTCAAGGGCATCCCGGCGAAGCTGTACGACGCGCAGGTCGTGACCAAGGAGAACATCGCCTCCACGATCATCGCGGACAACGTCTACAAGGCGGCCGACATCTGCACCCCCGAGTACAAGGCGGCCTGCGAGGCCGCGGGCATCAAGTAGCCCGCCGGGCCCCGGCTCGCCCCGCCCCCCACGCAGAAACGGTCCGGCGCACCCGCCCCGACATCCACGCCCCGCAAGCGGGGGCGGGGCGCCGGACTCCCTCATCCGCACCCCCTCAGTCTTTCTGCACCACATCCCCGCCGGTCAGGCGGCGAAGGAGATGATTCACGTGTCCGCTGCGCCCGTGCTGGCGTTGCGCGGGGTCTCCAAGCGGTTCGGCGCCGTCCAGGTGCTCACCGATGTCGATCTGGAGATCCACGCCGGAGAGGTCGTCGCCCTCGTGGGCGACAACGGCGCCGGCAAGTCCACCCTCGTCAAGACCATCTCGGGCGTCCACCCGATCGACGAGGGCACCATCGAGTGGGACGGCCGCCCCGTCCAGATCACGAAGCCCCACGACTCCCAGAACCTCGGGGTCGCGACCGTCTACCAGGACCTCGCGCTCTGCGACAACCTCGACGTCGTCGCCAACCTCTTCCTCGGCAGCGAGCTGAGCTCCGGCTCCGTGCTCGACGAGATCGCCATGGAGAAGCGCGCCCGGGAGCTCCTGGACACCCTGTCCATCCGGATCCCGTCGGTCCGGATCCCCGTCGCCGCCCTCTCCGGCGGCCAGCGCCAGGTCGTGGCCATCGCCCGCGCCCTGATCGGCGACCCCAAGATCGTCATCCTGGACGAGCCCACCGCCGCCCTCGGCGTCGAGCAGACCGCACAGGTGCTCGACCTGGTGGAGCGGCTGCGCGAGCGCGGCCACGGCGTCATCCTCATCAGCCACAACATGGCCGACGTGCGCGCCGTCGCCGACAAGGTCGCCGTGCTCCGGCTCGGCCGCAACAACGGCGTCTTCGACGTCGCCGACACCACCCACGAGACGATCATCGCCGCCATCACGGGTGCCACGGACAACGCCGTGACCCGCCGGCAGGCCCGTACTGCCGCGAAGGAGGACGCGAAGTGAGCGACCTCACCAAGACCACGCCCGAGGAGTCCGCGCAGAACGGGGGCGCCGAGCAGTCCGCCGCGCCGGTCCCGGCCGTCGACCCGCGCCTCCTCGTCCGCGAGGAGGGCCTCAAGGGCTACCTGACCGAGTTCTCCCGCAAGATCCGCGGCGGCGAGCTCGGCTCCCTCCCGGTGATCCTCGGCCTGATCGTCATCGCGATCGTCTTCCAGCTCCAGAACGCCAACTTCCTGTCCGCGAGCTCGGTCGCCAACGTCGCCGTCTACGCCTCCGGCCTCGGCATCATGGCCGTCGGCATCGTCTTCGTGCTCGTCCTCGGCGAGATCGACCTCTCCATGGGCTCGGTCGCCGGCGTCGGCGCCGCCGTCTGGGCCGGCCTCCAGGTCACCCACGGCATGAACCAGTGGCTGTCCATCGTGCTCGCGGTGCTCACCGGCACCGTCATCGGCGCGCTGCACGGCTTCTTCTTCGCCAAGATCGGCGTCCCCGCCTTCGTGGTCACCCTGGCCGGCTTCCTCGGCTGGATGGGCCTCCAGGAATGGCTGATGGGCGGCGAGGGCTCCATCAACACGCCGTCCGGCAGCGTGGTGGAGAACCTCACCAACTACTTCTTCGCCGACAAGATCGCCGCCTACGGCCTCGCCCTGCTCGCCGTCGCCCTCTACGTGCTCTCGCAGCTCCGCGACAGCAGCCGCCGCAAGGCCGCCCAGCTCCCGGCCCGCCCGATGAGCGAGATCCTGCTGCGCACCGGCGTCGTCGCGATCCTGGTCTTCGTCGTCGCGTACGTGATGAACGAGCCCGCCGGCGCCCGCGGCCTGCCGCTCGCCCTGGTGCTCTTCCTGGCCGTCCTGGTGATCGCCGACTTCGTCGCCCGCCGCACCCTCTTCGGCCGCAAGGTCTTCGCGGTCGGCGGCAACGCCGAGGCGGCCCGCCGCGCCGGCATCAACGTGGACCGGATCCGGATCGCCGTCTTCGCGATCTCCGGCACCCTCGCCGCCTTCGGCGGTCTGTTCATCGCGAGCCTCTCCGGCGGCGCGACCAAGAGCCTCGGCGGCGGCAACACGCTGATGCTGGTCATCGCCGCGGCCGTGATCGGCGGCACCAGCCTCTTCGGCGGCCGGGGCAAGGTCTGGTCCGCGCTGCTGGGCATGATCGTGATCCAGTCGATCCAGCAGGGTCTGAACATGATCGGCATGTCCAACGCGATCCAGAACATGATCACCGGTGCGGTGCTGCTCGCCGCCGTCGTGATCGACTCGGTCTCCCGCCGCACGCAGAAGACCGCGGGCCGCGCGTGACGCCGGTCACCGCCCCGTAACCCGGACCCCGTACAGTCCGCCCGGCGCCGAGAACCGGCGCCGGGCACTGCTGCGTCCGGAGCAGTGCGGCGACCGCACGGATCATCGGTGTGTCGGCCATCCGGGTGGCGGTGAAGCCCCCGGCCCGATGCCCACGATCCAAGACGGAACATTAGACTCGACAAATCGGCAAGCTCGACCAGTTCAAAGCAAGGAGGCACGGGTGGCTCTGCTGACCCGTATCAGGGGACCGCGAGATCTGGACCGGCTCTCCTCGGAACAGCTGGACCAGCTGGCCGAAGAGATCAGGACTTTCCTCGTGGACGCCGTCTCCAAGACCGGCGGGCACCTCGGTCCCAATCTCGGCGTGGTCGAGCTGACCATCGCCCTGCACCGCGTCTTCGACTCGCCCAAGGACAAGGTCCTCTGGGACACCGGCCACCAGAGCTACGTCCACAAGCTGCTCACGGGCCGCCAGGACTTCTCCAGGCTCAAGATGAAGGGCGGTCTGTCGGGCTACCCCTCGCAGGCCGAGTCCGAGCACGACGTCATCGAGAACTCGCACGCCTCGACCGTCCTCGGCTGGGCCGACGGCCTGGCCAAGGCCAACCAGGTCCTGAAGAAGGACGACCACGTCGTCGCCGTCATCGGCGACGGCGCGCTGACCGGCGGCATGGCCTGGGAGGCGCTCAACAACATCGCCGACGCCAAGGACCGTCAGGTCGTCATCGTCGTCAACGACAACGAGCGTTCCTACGCGCCCACCATCGGCGGCCTCGCCAACCACCTGGCCACCCTGCGCACCACCGACGGCTACGAGCGCTTCCTCGCCCGCGGCAAGGACATCCTGGAGCGCACCCCCGTCGTCGGGAAGCCGCTCTACGAGACGCTGCACGGCGCCAAGAAGGGCCTGAAGGACTTCATCGCCCCGCAGGGCATGTTCGAGGACCTCGGCCTGAAGTACGTCGGCCCCATCGACGGCCACGACATCGAGGCCCTGGAGTCGGCGCTCACCCGTGCCAAGCGCTTCGGCGGCCCGGTCATCGTGCACTGCCTCACCGAGAAGGGCCGCGGCTACCAGCCCGCGCTCCAGGACGAGGCCGACCGCTTCCACGCCGTCGGCAAGATCCACCCCGACACCGGTCTGCCGATCGCCTCCTCCGGCGCCGACTGGACCAGCGTCTTCGGCGAGGAGATGGTCGCGCTCGGCAAGGAGCGCGAGGACATCGTCGCCATCACGGCGGCCATGCTCCAGCCGGTCGGCCTCGACCGCTTCGCCAAGGCATTCCCGGAGCGCGTGTTCGACGTCGGCATCGCCGAGCAGCACGGCGCGGTCTCCGCGGCCGGCCTCGCCACCGGCGGCCTGCACCCGGTCTTCGCCGTCTACGCGACCTTCCTCAACCGCGCCTTCGACCAGGTCCTGATGGACGTGGCCCTGCACAAGTGCGGTGTGACCTTCGTCCTGGACCGGGCCGGCGTCACCGGCACGGACGGCGCCTCCCACAACGGCATGTGGGACATGTCGATCCTCCAGGTCGTGCCCGGCCTGCGGCTCGCCGCGCCGCGCGACGCCGACCAGGTCCGCGCCCAGCTGCGCGAGGCCGTCGAGGTCACCGACGCCCCCACCGTGGTCCGCTTCTCCAAGGGCGCCGTCGGCCCCGCCGTACCCGCCCTGCGCCGGGTCGGCGGCATGGACGTGCTGCGCGAGGCCGGCAGCGACACGCCCGACGTGCTGCTCGTCTCGGTCGGCGCGCTCGCGCCGATGTGCCTGGAGATCGCCGACCTGCTCGACAAGCAGGGCATCTCCACCACCGTCGTCGACCCGCGCTGGGTCAAGCCCGTCGACGAGGCCCTCGCCCCGCTCGCCGAGGGCCACCGCGTCGTCGTCACCGTCGAGGACAACAGCCGCGTCGGCGGCGTCGGCTCCGCCGTCGCCCAGGCCCTGCGCGACGCGGGCGTGGACGTGCCGCTGCGCGACTTCGGCATCCCGCCGCGCTTCCTCGACCACGCCTCGCGCGGCGAGGTGCTCGCCGAGATCGGCCTGACCGCGCCGGACATCGCGCGCCAGGTCACCGGTCTGGTCTCGCGCCTGGACGGCCGGTTCGAGAGCAGCACCAAGGCCGTGGAGCCCGCGAGGGACTGACGGGACGACTCTCCACGGTCCGTCACACCGCGTCACCATTGGGCCGGTCGGCTCACCCCTTGGGGTGCCGACCGGCCCTTCCGCGTGCATCCTGGCCTGAGAGCGGGCAGCCCCAGGGCGAGCCAGGGAGGTAGGACCGTGAGCACGGACCAGCAATCCACGCGGAACTCCGGCCTGTTCCGGACCAAGTCGGTCGAACAGTCGATCCGCGACACCGAAGAACCCGAGCACGCCCTCAAGAAGTCCCTCTCCGCCTGGGACCTCACCGTGTTCGGCGTCGGCGTCATCATCGGCACCGGCATCTTCGTCCTCACCGGAAAGGTCGCCAAGGAGAACGCGGGCCCCGCCACAGCCCTCGCCTTCGTGGCCGCCGGCATCGTCTGCGCCCTCGCGGCCCTGTGCTACGCGGAGTTCGCGTCCACGGTGCCGGTCGCCGGATCGGCGTACACCTTCGCGTACGCCTCCATCGGCGAACTGCCCGCCTGGATCATCGGCTGGGACCTCGTCCTGGAGTTCGCGCTGGGCACCGCCGTCGTCGCCGTCGGCTGGTCCGGCTACGTGCGCTCGCTCATGGACAACATCGGCTGGCATCTGCCGGCCGCGCTCGAAGGGCCCGACGTGCCCGGCGGCACGTTCGACCTCCTGGCCTTCCTGCTCGTCCTGGTGCTCACCGCCGTCCTCGTGGTCGGCATGAAGCTCTCGGCGCGGATCACCGCCGTCGTCGTCGCCATCAAGGTGACCGTGGTGATGATCGTGATCATCGCGGGTCTGTTCTTCATCGTCGGCGACAACTACCACCCGTTCATCCCGCCGGCCGTCGCCCCGCCGGGCGGTGTCTCGGGATGGAACGAGCCGATGCTCGGGCTGATCTTCGGCTACACGCCGACCAACTTCGGCGTCATGGGCATCTTCACCGCCGCCTCCGTCGTCTTCTTCGCCTTCATCGGCTTCGACGTCGTCGCCACCGCCGCCGAGGAGACCAAGCTCCCGCAGCGCGACATGCCCCGCGGCATCCTCGGCTCGCTGTTCATCTGCACGGTGTTGTACGTGGCGGTGGCCCTCGTCGTCACCGGCATGGAGCACTACACCAAACTCTCCGTCAGCGCCCCGCTCGCCGACGCCTTCAAGGCCGTCGGCCACCCCTTCTACGCGGGCGTCATCAGCTTCGGTGCCGCCGTCGGCCTGACCACCGTCTGCCTCATCCTGCTGCTCGGCCAGACCCGCGTCTTCTTCGCGATGAGCCGCGACGGCCTGTTGCCCCGCTTCTTCTCCGTCACGCACCCGCGCTTCAAGACCCCGTACCGGCCGACCATCCTGCTCGGCGGGCTCATCGCGATCATCGCCGGGTTCACCAGCATCAACGAGCTCGCGACCCTGGTGAACATCGGCACCCTGTTCGCCTTCGTCATGGTCGCGATCGGCGTCATCATCCTCCGCCGCACCCGCCCCGACCTGCACCGGGCCTTCCGCACTCCCTGGGTGCCGGTCATCCCGATCCTCTCCGTCGCCGCCTCCCTCTGGCTGATGCTCAACCTGCCGGGCGAGACGTGGTTCCGGTTCGCGGTCTGGATGCTGATCGGCCTCGTCGTCTACTTCCTGTACGGGCGCAGGAACAGCCGCCTGGGCAAGGTGGGCCCGGAGGCGAGGTACTAGCCGACGTATCAGGGAAGAGCTCGGGGCCCCACGCAGGCGGCGCCCGTCTCCGCCACCCTCCGCCGCAGCTCCCGGTCGGCCGTGACCACCAGACACGGCCGGCCGGCCGCGTTCCGGGCGAGCTCCACGATCAGGTCGTCCCCGCTGCCGGGCGCCTCCTCGACACGTACCCCCGGCACCGGGGCCACGCCGCGGGCCCGGCCCTCCACGACGAGCACGATCTCGTACGGGCCGGGGTACGGGCCCTCGACCGGCCCGCCGCGCTCGGCGAGCCGGTCCCGCAGCCGCTCGGCGGCGCCGCGGCGGTCCTTCCACCAGCCGTCGGGAACCGAACCGACGACATTGGCACCGTCGACGACGAGCAGCGGAAGCGGCGCGGGAGACATCATGGGGTCAGGATGTCAGCCGCCGGTCGCGGGCGACTTCTTCGCCTTCTCCGGGATGTCGCTGTCCTCGCGGATCGCCGTCCACAGCTGCGTGGCGTTCGGCTCGTACGCGACGACCCGGTTCGGGTCCTTCTTGTCGTAGGCGACCGGCAGCATGATCGTCTCCATGTTCGCCGGGTCGATGCCGTTGAGGCTGCGGCCGTAGTCGGCGAGCGACTTGAGCGAGGCCAGCTCGGAGTCGGTGGTGAGCGCCTTCGTCGCCGAGTCCGCGACCGAGTACGCCTTGGTGGGGCTGCCCAGCAGGTCCTGCTTCTTCACCTCGGTGAGCAGCGCGGTGAGGAACTTCTGCTGGTTGCCGATGCGGCCCAGGTCGCTGCCGTCACCGACGGCGTAGCGGGTGCGCACGAAGGCGAGCGACTGCGTGCCGTCCAGGCGCTGCGGCCCGGCAGCGAGGTCGAGGCCGGTGTGCTTGTCCTTGATGGGCTTGTCGACGTCGACGGTCACCCCGCCGATCGCGTCGACCAGGTCCTTGAACCCGGCGAAGTCGATCTCCATGTAGTGGTCGAGCCGCACGCCGGACATCTTCTCGACGGTCTTCACCACACACGCCGGACCGAAGCCCGAGTACACCGAGTTGAACATGACCCGCTTCGCCTCGGGCGCCGTCCCGCCGCCGCGCCGCGTGCACTCCGGCCGCGTCACCAGCGTGTCCCGCGGAATGCTCACCGCCACGGCCTTCTGCCGCCCCTCGGGCACGTGCACCACGAGCGCCGTGTCCGACCGCGCCCCGCTCACCGCGGCCCCGTCGAGCGCCGCGTTCGCGCCGGCCCGCGAGTCCGAGCCGAGCACCAGCAGGTTCTGCCCGGACGTCGGCAGCTTCGGCGGCCGGTTGTCGCCGAGCTCCTTGGTGATGTCGACGGCCTTGATGTTCCCGTCGATGCTCGAGTACATCCAGTACACGGTCCCGCCGGTGGCGAGGACGAGCACGAGCAGGGTCAGCAGGACGATGCGGCCGGTCCTGCGCTTGCGGGGAGCCCTGCGGCGCGAGCCGCTCGCCGTCGTGTTGTGGTCGGTCATGGCTGGGTTGAGTCTCTTCCTTCGTGACGCAATGGTATGAAAGTGTGCAGATCGGGTTTTGTCGGGAAACTGAGGCCGTCGACCGTCCGTGAACGCCCGGTGAAGCGTGTGACAAACTTCGGGGCGACGGACAGGTGGAGAGGCGGATGGTGATCGTGATCCGTGGCAGGAACAGGGGTCGGAACACGGACTCCGGCGTGGTCACCCATCGCGACACCGAGGCTCCCGGGCCGGTCATGGCCCGACCGCCGGCCGGCCGCTGGCTGTTCACCGGCGGCGACGGACGGCTGACGGCCTACGCGACCACCGCCACCGGCCTCGTCCGCTGGACCGAGACCGCGCACGGTGCCTTCGAGGGCCCCCGGCTCATCGAGGTCCCGGGCTGGGCAGGGCCGCTGAGTCTCGCCCGCAGCCCCGAGGGATACGTCTGCTTCGCCGGTATCCGGCGCGCGCCGCAGGGCGACGCCGGCCATGTGATCGTCAGCACCCAGTACCAGACCGGCCGTCCGCTCACCGACTGGTACGACCTCGGGATTCCGTCCGGCGAGGGCGGCGGGGGCGATGACCCGGTCGTCGCCGGACCGCTGGTCGTGGTCAACCAGAGCTCCGGTTCCGTGCACGTCCTCGTGTCGCTGCGGCACGGCGGGATCGTGCGGCGCAGCCGCACCGCCGAGGGCCGCTGGGGCCGCTGGAAGAACGTCACCGACCGCCCGTACGCGGGGGAGTTCACCGCCGCCATGCCGACGGGCGGCCCGCTGGAGGTCCTGGCCGTTGGCGCCGACGGGTCCGTGGACCGCTGGGCGGGTGCGGGCGGCGGCCGCTTCGAGCTGAGGGATCGTTTCGGCATAGCCGTGGCCGACGGCACCCTGACCGCCCTCGAAACCGGGAAGAAGCGCACCACGTACCTGTGGCGCTACCCCGGGGACGACTCGCTGGTCGGCTGGCGCGCCGCGACGGGCAGCGCCCAGGCCGCCGGTGTCATGGCGCTCGGCGGC